>NZ_WXWP01000092.1:0-7454 GCF_009904765.1 Vibrio sp. V39_P1S14PM300 | reverse complement strand
AGGCTGAATCTTGAAATCGGGAACTTTCAGCCCCATAAATGTACATATAAACATAGCCCTTTCATGAGGAAGATTATGAACAATTCTATGTATTCACGTACCGCGACTCGCGAGAGTGCGATCCAGACAAACAAAGTTCTGCGTAACACCTACGCATTACTGTCGATGACCCTGCTGTGGTCAGCGGTAGTGGCTGGTGTGTCCATGGCGCTGGAGCTTCCTCGCCCTGGCATTATCATCATGCTGGTTGGTTTTTACGGCTTGCTGTTCCTGACAGAGAAAAACCGCAATAACGGTTTGGGCCTGGTATTCACCTTCCTGTTCACAGGTTTCCTGGGTTACACGGTCGGTCCTCTGCTTAACATGTACATCGGCGCCGGCATGGGCGATGTTGTATTAACTGCTCTGGGAGGAACCGCCTTATCCTTTATGGCGGCATCTGCGTACGCTCTGACCACAAAACGGGACCTGTCTATGATGGGTGGCCTGATGTTATCTCTGTTTGTTGTACTGGTCGTTGGTATGATCGCCAGTATCTTCATTCAATCTACAGTTCTGCACCTTGCCATCAGCAGCCTGTTCATTGTGTTCTCTACAATGGCGATTCTGATGACAACTCAAGGCATCATCCGTGGTGGTGAGACAAACTACATCTCAGCAACAGTGACTCTGTATGTGTCGATCTACAACATCTTCATCAGTCTGCTAAGCATTCTTGGCATTATGAATGATGACTAATCGAACAAATTGATGCAAAAAAAGCCCGAAGGTTAATCTCCTTCGGGCTTTTTCTTTTCCGGTAGTTGAGCCGACCAGCAAAGGTAAGCTACCCTATTAGAGTTGTAGTTTTTCGGACAGAGATCATGTTTGAATATAAAGGTAAAAACATTGAAACCGACGCTCAGGGATACCTGCTTGACCATACACAGTGGGACGAAGGTATGATCCTGGTTCTGGCAGAGCAAGAAGGGATTGAATTAACCAATGCCCATTTGGAAGTCATTCACTTCGTACGCGATTTTTATGAGGAATTTAATACCTCTCCCGCGGTTCGCATGTTGGTAAAAGCCATGGAAAAAGCGCACGGTCCCGAAAAAGGTAATAGTAAATATCTGTTTAAACTGTTTAAACAAGGCCCAGCCAAGCAAGCGACAAAGCTGGCCGGTTTACCGAAACCTGCGAAATGTCTGTAAGGTTTGCTACAGAATTTCAAACCCTTTGAACTCCTTATAGACCGCCTCTTCTCTTTCCAGGCGGTCTACCGTTGCCATCTTCGGTCCATTATTCAGCCATTGAGCCAACGCTTCTATGCTCTCTTCCTGACCACAAGCCATTACTTCGACGTCCCCATTTGACAGATTTTTAGCATAACCGGTTAATCCAAGACATAGGCCTTCATAACAGGTGTGATAACGAAAACCTACTCCCTGAACCACACCAGAGACTGTAAACTTAACGCATTTCTGTTCCATATCGTACACCTCCTCTCTTCGTGAGTAATACATTTGCCAACGTCTGTTGCCCCGCTCACTATGAAAGTGAATCTCTCATTGGGGTATTATGAAACAGACTCCATTTCGTTGAATCGACAAATATCTCATTCACCTGAAAATTCAATAAAAGAACCGTCTTCTTCTGATCTTACCTCTTCGCGCCTTTGTTCTATTCACTCTGGTATTAAATCGCGCCACTGACAAGCTGCTCGATGAACTTTATCAAGAAGAACGAATAACGCAGCAACCATGGCGAC
Organism: Vibrio sp. V39_P1S14PM300; assembly: GCF_009904765.1. Lineage (NCBI taxonomy): Bacteria > Pseudomonadati > Pseudomonadota > Gammaproteobacteria > Vibrionales > Vibrionaceae > Vibrio > Vibrio sp. V39_P1S14PM300. Next base: position 5,704 of record NZ_WXWP01000092.1, on the reverse strand, counting down.
AAAACATTCAAGTGGTTCTGGTCCTTAAAAGATGCACCACTAAAGCTCCAAAATTCCGCAAGTATGCAACTCTTTTTGTTCGTATTTCATTTGCTTTTGTATAGCGCTTCCCGGACAATATGCCCCCTTTCAAACAGCCCAATATGAGTATTGAAATGACCCCGGCAATTCATCTTGTTAAAGGACGTGACAAAAGTCTGCGTCGCAAACACCCTTGGATCTTCTCACGTGGCATCCTGCGAGTAGAAGGCGAGCCAACGCTGGGCGAAACGGTCGATGTTTATGCTCATGATGGACAATGGCTGGCGAAAGCCGCGTACTCCCCCCATTCACAGATTCGAGCTCGCGTCTGGAGCTTCGATAAAGTCAGTATCGATACTGACTTCTTTGTGCGTCGCATTCAGGATGCCCAGCTCTTGCGCGAAGATATCATTCAGCGAGACGGATTAACGGGCTATCGTCTGATTGCTGCAGAGTCCGACGGCTTGCCGGGTATCACCATTGATAAATATGACCACTTCCTGGTATGCCAACTCCTGAGTGCCGGTGCTGAATACCAAAAAGACAAACTGGTTGCCGCTCTTACGCAGGTTTTTCCGGATTGCAATATTTACGAGCGTTCAGATGTGTCTGTACGTAAAAAAGAAGGCTTGGAGGAGACGACAGGTGTACTCCATGGCGAAGAGCCACCAAAATCGGTCGTTATTGAAGAGAACGGCGTAAAGATCAGTGTCGATATTGTAGGTGGACACAAAACCGGCTTTTATCTTGATCAGCGTGATAGCCGTCAGCAAGCCGTGAAATACGTACAGAACAAAGAAGTATTGAACTGCTTTTCATACACTGGCGGATTTGGTTTGTACGCACTAAAAGGTGGAGCAAAACGTGTAATTAACGCGGATGTATCTCAACCGGCCTTGGATACAGCTAGGTACAACGCCGAGCTGAACGAGTTTGATATTTCTAAAAAACGTGCGGTATTTTTGAATGCTGACGTCTTTAAACTGTTGCGTGAATATCGCGATCAAGGTACTCAATTTGATGTGGTCATTATGGACCCACCTAAGTTCGCTGAATCGAAAGCACAGCTCAACGGCGCCTGCCGAGGCTACAAAGACATCAACATGCTCGCCATGCAGATTCTTAAACCGGGTGGCACACTATTAACGTATTCATGTTCGGGTTTGATGGATCAGGTATTATTCCAGAAAATCATCGCCGACGCCGCATTGGATGCCAAGCGACAAGTGAAGTTTGTTGAGCGTTTTGAGCAAGCGGCCGACCATCCGACTGACAGTGCGTATCCTGAAGGTTTCTACCTCAAAGGTTTTGCCTGCAAAGTGCTTTAAAGTCAGCAAAACTCGCATCAAAAAAGGGCCTGAATCAGGCCCTTTTTATATCGTTAGCTATCTACGTTATGCTTGGTGAGCGAGTTTAATACATCCTGAGCAAACCCGGACGGATCAGCACTGATCATATCGCTGAATGCATCTGCGCCATTCTTGATCACAATCGTTTGACTCTCACCAGTCTCTCCATGTGGAATATCCAGCGTTAAATCATTACCCGAAATTTCCACCTGAATCGAACTCAACAGCTCATCCATAGTGTTGTGACCTGTCTCGCCAACGATGTCACTGAAGTCAAGAACATCTTCACCACGTTGGAAATCTTCGACCACATCGGTGCCGTTATCCAACGAGCCTTCTGTCCACTTAAAGGTATCGGCATCGGCACCACCAGTCAGGATGTCATCACCTAATCCACCGATTAAGGTATCCTGACCCGTACCGCCAATCAGAATATCGTTACCGAGCCCGCCATCGAGCGTGTCATCCCCACCCTGACCGAACAGAATGTCATTGCCCTCACCTCCGACAAGCGTATCCGCTTTGTCGTTGGTGCGGGATTGATCAAACTCTTCAACATGTTCACGAATGTACTCGTGAATGTCACGGGCATTGACGGCTGAAAGCTCTTCTCCGGTTTGTGCGGCGACATACTTTTGAATCGCCGGAACGCCCTGGCCACTGATACCATCAAACTGCACCAGGTCACCGAAGAGAATATCATCCCCTGACTTCGCGTCGATCGTGTCTCCACCTTGCAGCAAATCGATCTCTTTACCCAGAATGACATTCGACAAGTCAGACACATCAATGGCAGTATCCACAACACCATCACTGTCGTAGTCGTCCAATGTATCCTGATCTAAGTAGTAACCAATACCAATAGCTTCTACAGAAGACATCAGTGCCAATAGCTGATACATATGCTGACTTTGCTGAGTCACGTTAGCGCGATCGTAATAGTCATAAGAAATATTATTCTTACTCATATCCCCCAAGCGCGCCCCCGTCAATGGAGAGTACAGTTTACCGTTTTTATCGATGACCTCCTGACCTTGGTACATCACCACACCAGAGGTATAGTTGCTCGGCAGAATGTCTGCCAGAGTAATCAGTTTGTTATTCGCCGCATCATAATCCAAATACAGCTCATCAAACTGGTACGCATACAGATCATCTTCTGTCGCATACTGTGGCTCCCCGTCAGAAATAAAGTAGGTAATGTTATTACCGCCTTCCTGAGTGGCGAACCAATCTACAGCACCTTTAAACGCTGCCTCATAGTTAGTATTGCCAGATCCTTGGTCACCGATCTGATTCAATGCTGACACAAACTGAGAACGTGGGTCCGATGAGCTCAAATCAACAGATACAGAGTGATTGAGCCCGGTAGAAAAATCAGTGATCAGAACATTAACCTGACCAGCATGATCACCCTGAGCACTTTCAAGTAAGGTATCGAATACCACAAGTAACTCAGACTTCGCCGTCTCAACATCCCATCCCATACTACCGGAAGTATCGAGAACAAAAGCGATATTATAGTCTTCACCGGCCACAATCTGCAGGCCACGGACGTCACCCACAATCAAATCATGCTCTTCGGAGCCTTCTATTGTGTCATCACCATAAGACCCGGTTGATAGTGCGTAGTCACGGAAAGAAAGGTTTTCCGTCACGCTTTGTTCCGCCGTGTCATTGTTTGAGTTTTCGACCGAAGCCGCGGTCACCTCAATTGGAAAATCAAGTGTTCCCTGATAATTGTACGGCACCTTCAACTCAAACGAAGCGTCACCATCATTATCGAGTGATAGCGTATATGCACCGTCACTGCCGCGCGTAACCTCCTGGCCGTTCACCAACAAGCTAACACCATCTGGAATACCTGTGATGACGATATCGTCGTTTAACATCTCACTGCCATCGGTATCCACTAATGCCACATCCACCTCAACCGGAATGACTTTATCCGTTAAGATTTCATGGGTACCATCGGGGTGCAGTTCAATAATGCCATCTTTAAAGTAAAGACGTTCAATACCATACAGGTGATCGCCATCGTCAGTGTGTGGCGAATTATCACTGGACGTATCACGTTCAAGACTATCTTTTACTAACCAGTAAGGTTGATCCGCGTGCTCATAACCACGGTATTCAATCACGTACTCGCTAACGCTTCCCTGATACACCACAGAGTCGATTGCTGTCTCACTATCCTGAGAGCCATTACCACCATAAAACGAGTCGTTACCGCTGGTGCCGATAAACATGTCGCTGCCTTGCTCATTGACGTTTGCCGCTTGAGTATCACCGACAAAACTCTGAGGTGCAGCGCCATCAGGAGCAATCATCAAGTCATTACCAGCATTACCATTATTAAATGCTGGCGCAGTATCGACATGTTCAAACGCAATACCTCCGATATCCAGATTGCCAGTATTAATCTGCTCACGGATGTCTTCAGGTAGCGTACTGAAATCAGGCACTGCATTCACTTGTTGCAGATCCCCGACATTCACTGAAATTAATGGAGCATCAGCTACCGCTTCTATCGAGATATCGAGCGTCGCGGTTTTCCCTGTATTCGTGGTGTATACAATTGTCGGTACGTCACCAGACCAGTGCTGATTTGGAACAAACTCATAAGAACCGTCAGGGTTCAGTGTCAAAGCACCTTCATTCAACGCTACAGTGTCACCGCTTGGGTGTTCTACGCCATTCACTTCGAATTGAACAACGGATAGTGCGGAATCTGGGTCTGTATCATTAGCCAGTACATTACCAGAAACCGTCGTGTCCTCCTGACCCAAAGCCGAATCATCCTGAGCAATGGTCGGTGCATTCGGATAAACTGTGACATCAATTTGGGCAACTGAACTCGCCGTACTGTCAGAGTAATGTTCGCTCGCAGTGGATGTAACAGTGATGGAAAAATCATCACTGCTGCCTGCTGGCGGAAGTACTGACAAGCTGTCCAAATCCCAATCGGTGATATCAACCACTTGACCGGAGTCAGTCATTTCGAATTCGTTTACGCCATCACTCAGTGTCGCTCCAACAGGCAACCCCTCCAGAGTAAGAGTCAAAGTTTCAGAGTCGTCACTATCCACTAAACTGCTGCTAATTTCAGATAATGGAATGCGAGTATCCTGAGCTCCCTCATTCACGCCGTATACCTGATACACTTCAACACCATCCACAGACATCAAATCCGAAGTTCTGATATCCGTCTCCTGTAGCGCTTGTGCATCCGTCACAACAGATAAGTGGCTGTTACTAAGGTCAACGGCGTCCTGGCCATCGATTTTAACGTTGAGATCAAAATTACCTGGGCCGCTCTGATTATGATGATAGATGGAGATCGGGTAGAACCCGGATACAGTTGGTGTAAAGCTGTCTCCCTGAATGGAACCACTGTTGCTCCCCCAACGTGCGACATCGGTCATTGCCCCACCAATGAGCAGAGCAAAACTGTCATCCGCATTGCCGACAAAGTCGTAACTTACGCCAGCTTCCAGATAAACAAGACCTGTGATCAGTACCGCAGTATCTGCTGGGGTCGCATTCGTACCCAGTTGTTGCGCATTCGCAATTTGAGACGTTGCTGCGTTTTCTGAGCTCAACGCATTAATCGCGTTGACTAGGGTACTGCCCTGAACACCGTTTCCTCCGTGGCCTCCGATGTTCACACCAGACCACGTAGAAATGTTGAAATTCTGCTGAGGTAGGGCTAACTCTGGGTTTGTGACGTCCAGATTTGGCTTATCGGCAACCGGGGTCACATCGATTGAGATAGACACCTCGTCTCCGGTAACATCACCATCAGTAGGTTTAAAACTAAACTGTGCATAGTCTTGATGTTGATCGCCAACACCGGCCTGTTCGTGCTGATCATAACCTGATTCGTTCAACTCTGGCGTGAAACGGACCTTGCCGCTGTCAAAATCTGATTTGCTCAGGATCTGATCCATTGCAACGAGCTGCCAAACGCCATTTGAATCCTGATATTCAAGCGTGCCATTTGCTGGAAGACCCGTGACCTGAACTCCAAGTTGGTCATCTGCTGTATCGATATCTGAAACACCCACCTGCGACCATGCGATCAACACTGATGTGTCTTCCAGAGTTTCAATCACTGTTGGTGATGCTATAGGCGCATCGTTCACCGGTGTGACGTTAATCGCCACAGTCGCGGTTTCAGTGACCCCACCGGAAGTGACCGTATAGGTAAAGCTGTCCGCCCCGTTGTAATTGTCGTTCGGTGTGTAGGTGATGGTGCCATCGGCGTTCACCACAATGCTGCCGTTCGATGGCCCCTGGCCCGGCGCCACACTGACCACTGGCGTGCCTTCGAA
>NZ_WXWP01000197.1:0-7559 GCF_009904765.1 Vibrio sp. V39_P1S14PM300 | reverse complement strand
GGATTGACTTGGTTCATACGTGACCGTTCTCCAGAAAAACGCGATCAGAAGTAAGGTTAACATGATCAATATTTGCGCAAGTCGTGCTGGTGTGAGCTTTTGAGCTGGCATGAATGTGTATTCTCCGTGTAACAAAGTTCAAAGTTTTGAAATAAAAGAGCAAAACCTGAACGACAGTAAGGTTACTACCCTGTCATTGAATTGTTAATTGCAGTATAGTTGTCGGCTGAAAATGCCACTTTTTGTTAAAGCCTGCAAGATACACCAAACGCCTGAAATGGCATAGTTTTCTTAAGGGTTTGGGGGGCATTGCGACGTTTTTGTCGTGTTGGAAGTAAAGTGTAGTTAATTAGAAATTGGAAGCATGCAAATGAGCCAAGAAAAGCAGCTTGAGCAAAACTACAACTATACGGTCGTCCGTCAGTTCACCCTGGTCACCATCTTATGGGGTATTGTCGGTATGGGCGTTGGTGTTTTGATTGCCGCTCAGTTAGTTTGGCCACAGCTAAACTTTGATACGCCGTGGTTGACGTACAGTCGTTTACGTCCGTTGCATACTAATGCGGTTATTTTTGCGTTTGGTACAAGTGCCCTGTTTGCAACATCTTACTATGTTGTGCAGCGTACCTGTCAGACACGTCTGTTTGGTGGTCCACTGGCAGCCTTCACCTTTTGGGGTTGGCAGGCAGTAATTCTTTCTGCAGCCATTTCTTTACCTTTGGGTTACACCACAAGTAAAGAATACGCTGAACTGGAATGGCCAATTGATATCGCGATCGCGATTGTTTGGGTCGCTTACGCCGTAGTGTTCTTTGGCACTCTGGTTAAGCGTAAGACCTCTCACATTTATGTAGCGAACTGGTTCTTCGGAGCCTTCATCATCACGGTTGCTGTTCTTCACATTGTGAACAGTATGGCAATTCCGGTATCAATGATGAAATCGTACAGTATTTACTCTGGCGCCGTTGATGCAATGGTTCAGTGGTGGTACGGCCACAACGCCGTAGGTTTCCTGCTGACCGCTGGTTTCCTAGGTATGATGTACTATTTCGTTCCTAAGCAAGCTGAACGCCCTGTTTATTCTTACCGCCTATCTATTGTTCACTTCTGGGCACTGATATCCCTGTATATCTGGGCCGGTCCTCACCACCTTCACTATACTGCTTTGCCAGACTGGACTCAGTCCGTTGGTATGGTGATGTCGCTGGTACTGTTTGCGCCTTCTTGGGGCGGTATGATCAACGGTATTATGACGCTATCTGGTGCGTGGCATAAACTGCGCTACGATCCTATCTTGCGTTTCCTAATCGTTTCTCTGTCCTTCTATGGCATGTCGACCTTCGAAGGTCCGATGATGTCTATTAAGACGGTCAATGCCCTTTCTCACTACACTGACTGGACGATTGGTCACGTTCACTCGGGTGCATTGGGTTGGGTTGCAATGGTATCAATTGGTTCGGTTTACCACTTGATTCCTCGTCTGTTTGGTCAAGAGCGCATGTACTCTGTCGGTTTGGTCAACACCCACTTCTGGCTGGCGACCATCGGTACTGTTCTGTACATCGTTGCTATGTGGATCTCTGGCGTGATGCAAGGCCTGATGTGGCGTGCAGTAAACTCAGACGGTACGCTCACTTACAGCTTCGTTGAATCTGTACAGGCGTCTTACCCGTTCTACACGGTTCGTTTTATTGGTGGATTCATCTTCCTGTCAGGTATGTTCCTGATGGCGTACAACACCTACAAAACCCTTTCTGCGCCTAAACATAGCCTTAAAGCTATTCAGCAACCGGCATAAGGAGATTTAAGAATGAGCAGTAATTCGAACAATCGCCACGAAGTTGTTGAACGTAATGTTGGCTTGCTGGCTATCGGCATCGTGTTTGCGATCAGTCTTGGGGCGTTGGTGGAAATCACGCCGCTGATTTTCCAGAAACAAACCACAGAACCGGTTGAAAACCTGAAGCCTTATACAGCGCTACAGATGGAAGGTCGTGATATCTACATCCGTGAAGGCTGTAACGTATGTCACAGCCAGATGGTGCGTCCATTCCGTTCAGAAACAGAGCGTTATGGCCATTACTCTGTGGCTGGGGAAAGTGTTTGGGAACACCCATTCCTGTGGGGCTCTAAACGTACTGGCCCGGATTTGGCTCGTGTAGGTGGTCGTTACTCTGATGAGTGGCACCGTGTCCACCTGACTGACCCTCGAGAGTTGGTTCCTGAGTCAAACATGCCAGGTTTCCCTTGGCTGGCTGAGAATACGCTTGACGGCAAGTACACTCAGAAAAAACTGGAACTATTCCGCGATAAATTTGGTGTTCCTTACACAGATGAGCAAATCGCTAATGCAGCGAAAGACGTAGAAGGTAAAACAGAGATGGATGCACTCATCGCTTATCTTCAGTCTCTTGGTCATTCAATGAAGTAAGGAGGGATTATGGACATCGGTACTATTCACAGTATTTGGACCATAGTGATATTTGTTTGCTTTATCGGCGTGGTTTGGTGGGCTTTCGGCAAAAGCCGTAAAAGCCGCTTTGAAGAAGACGCCAATATGATTTTTGCAGACGAAGAACAAGCACCCTCTAAAGAACATGGAGTGACTAAGTAATGACTACATTTTGGAGTCTTTGGATCATCATCATTACTGTCGGTACGCTCGTTGGCTGTGCTGCACTGCTCTTCTGGTGCCTGAAAGATAAAATGGGTGTGGAAGAAGGTGACGACATGGGCCACGAGTACGACGGTATTCGTGAGTTGAACAACCCTCTGCCGAAATGGTGGAGCTACCTTTTCGTAAGTACGTTCATTTTTGCCGCCGTTTATCTGACTCTTTATCCGGGTCTGGGTAGTTTCAAAGGCGTGCTGGGCTGGCAGAGCTCGGATCAAACCGTTCGTTCAATTGAGCAATCTCGTGAATCTATCGCGAAAGCTCAACAGAGCAAAGAACTGGTTCAATATGCTAAAGAGCTGGATGACGCAGATGCGTACTTTGGTGCGGCATTTAAGAAACTGGCATACACCGACAATGGTCAACTGCGCCCGATTCCGGAAATCGCAGCTGATTCTGAAGCCGTTAAAGTAGGCCAGCGTCTGTTTCTGCAGAACTGTTCTCAGTGTCACGGCTCTGATGCACGCGGTCAGAAAGGGTTTCCTAACCTAACTGATAATGCGTGGCTGTACGGCGGTGAACCAGAAGCGATTGTAACCACCATTATGCATGGTCGTATTGGCCAGATGCCTTCTTGGATCGATGCTCTCGGTGAGCAAGGTGTTCAGGAAGTGGTGAGCTACACCTTGAGCCTGTCTGGACGTTCGGTGAATGCACGTGAAGCGGAAGCGGGTAAATCGCGTTTTGTTGTCTGTGCTGCGTGTCATGGTACTGACGGCAAAGGTAACCCGGCTGTCGGTGCGCCGGATCTTACCGATCAAGATTGGTTATTCGGCGGTACTCGCGCTGACGTAACTGAAACCGTTACACATGGACGTTCTGGCGTGATGCCTGCCTGGAAGGACATTCTTGGCGAAGATAAAGTTCAATTGGTTGCTTCCTATGTCTGGAGTTTGAGTAACTCTGACAATAAGTAACATTTCAATAACAGCCCCTTTCTAAGGGGCTGTCTTTCCTATAAGTTTGTGGCCCTTTCTTTCATTTTGTCGTTGAGAACTTTTTTATGGTAAAGCCTTGGTATAAACAATTCTGGCCGTGGTTTCTAATTATTCTTCCTCTTACCGTGGTCGTTTGGACAATTCTTACAGTGATCGTTTTTTCACAAAATTCAGTGTCTCTGGTGACCGAGGATTACTATAAAAAAGGCAAGGGAATCAATATTGATCTATCGAAAATCAATGTTGCAAAAGAGCTGGGTTTGAGTGCTCAGGTCGAGTCTGATGGTCACGATATCGTGATCCGTTTTAATAAAGGCAAGCTGGACCACTATCCTGCCATTTCTGCACTGTTTGCCCATCGAACCCTGGCGGACCGAGATTTTACCCAGTTGGTCACTGCGGATGCCAAAGGTCAGTACCGCATCAAGCTGTCGGAAGAGCTTCAAGGCCCTTGGTTTATCGAACTCACCCCACATGATGACTCATGGCTAATACAAGGTCGTGTCACCTTCCCTACCACTGAAATCCTACTGATGAACTGACGCTATGTGCAAAACGTGTTATCACTGCGGTGAAGAGGTACCAGTCAACACGGACTTCAATGTTGAGATTCTTGGTGAAGTTAGAGGCATGTGTTGTCCGGGTTGCCAAACCGTCGCTCAGACTATTGTTGATAGTGGTTTGGTCTCCTACTACCAATATCGCACCGCGCCAGCGGATAAAGTGGATCTGGTTCCGGAGCAGCTTCAGACCCTGATTCACTATGACAATGATGACGTACAGACTGAATTTGTTCGTCATAATGACGATCTCTCAGAGGTGACCTTGTCACTTGAGGGGGTCTCATGTGCTGCATGTGCCTGGTTGATAGAAAAACAGGTCTCCTCTCATACCGGTGTGGTCGCGATCCGAGTCAATACAACGACCAACCGAGCGTTGCTCAAATGGAACAAAACTCAGACTCGTTTAAGTGAACTGCTTTCCGTTATTCATCAACTGGGTTACAAAGCCGCGCCATTCGAAGCCGATAAGCAGGAAGCCTCTTACCATCGATCGATGAAGCAATACCTGTATCGGTTGGGGATTGCGGGTTTGGCGACCATGCAGGTAATGATGCTGGCTGTCGCGCTGTACCTGGAAGTGTTTGGTGATTTAGATACGGAGTTTAAGAATTACTTCCGTTGGGTCAGTTTGATTTTTGCTACACCTGTGCTGCTCTACTCCGCGCTGCCGTTCTATCTCAATGCGTGGCGCAGTATTCGAGGCAGAACGCTCGGAATGGATGTTCCGGTTTCCATTGCACTCATTTTTGCCTACGTAGCCAGTTTGGTGGCGACAGTAACAGAAAAAGGCGAAGTGTTCTTCGAGTCTATCTCGATGTTCACGTTCTTCTTGTTGGTCGGACGTTTTCTCGAAATGCGTGCCCGGCGTAAAGCCGCAGCCGCAAGTGGGAATTTACTGAAACTGATACCAGCGATTGCGACCAAGCTGGACGGGACACAAATACCGGTCAAAACACTAAAGCCGGGTGACCACATTCGGGTGCTGCCGGGTGACCACGTTCCGGCGGACGGAGTTGTGTTGTCCGGACGTGTGCACATCGACGAATCCATGCTGACGGGGGAATCCGTACCAGTGGTGAAAAACACGGGCGATGCGGTATATGCCGGTACACTTAATGGCGAGGAAGCGTTTGACCTCAATGTCGCGGCCACCAAGGCTGAGTCTGTGATTTCAAACATCGTTCGTCTTCAGGACGAAGCCCAGATGTCTAAGCCGAAAATCGCCGAGATAGCGGATGTAGTTGCACGCTATTTTGTGGCCGTGATTCTGATCATTGCGGCTTTTACCTGGTGGTATTGGCATGAAACCAAACCGGAAGACGCATTTTGGATCATGTTGTCTGTGCTGGTCGCAACCTGTCCGTGTGCCCTTTCGTTGGCAACGCCGACGGCCCTGACCTGTGCGACATCGCGCATGAGCAACTTTGGTATATTGTTGCGTAAGAGTCACGTGTTTGAGACGTTGTGTAAGGTCAACCATCTGGTCGTTGATAAAACCGGCACACTCACCCACGGTGACATTGTTTTGAAAGACACCCTGGTGCATGGTAAATACAGTGCTGAGCAAGTGCTGGCCATAGCGGCGGCGTTGGAAGCCCACGCTAACCATCCGATCGCTCGTGCTTTTAAGCCCTACTTTGATCATGCCATTGAAGTGACACAGGTCGAGAACATTATCGGCTCGGGTATCGAAGGCCATTATCTTGGAAGTACGGTCCGAATTGGCAGTCCAGATTTTGTATTGCGCGATACTACGCAGTCTGTCTCGAATGGTATTTATCTCTCTTTGGATGGTGAACTTATCGCGACCTTCACCTATCAAGATCCTATTCGCAAAGAAAGTGCTCTGCTGATCGAGAAGTTTCAGCAGGCAGGTATTCAAACCACCTTGCTGACTGGCGACACTCAGCAAAACGCTGATGTGGTCGCGAATCAGATCGGTATAGACACCGTCGTGGCCGGAGCGAAACCAGAAGATAAACTGGCGTACCTGAAGTCGCTGGATAGTGGCCACATTTCGATGATGATCGGCGACGGCATCAATGATGCGCCAACTCTGGCTGGGGCCCATCTATCCGTCGCGATGGGTGGCGGTACCGATGTCGCCAAAGCGTCTGCAGACATGGTATTACTCGGTGATAAGTTGGATAAGCTACTTGAAGCGCGTAACCTGGCGCTAAAAACCCGCCGTATTATCCGCGAAAACCTTGCGTGGTCTCTGGGATACAATCTATTGATTTTGCCGTTAGCTGTGGCCGGCTTAGTTGCGCCTTATGTGGCTGTGGTCGGTATGTCTGCAAGCTCAATTATAGTAGTATCGAACTCTCTGCGTTTGCTTAAAGAAAAGGGGCGATAAAATGGAAAGCCTGTATATTCTGATTCCGATTGCGATTGTACTGGTCGCAGTCGCGGCCGCTATCTTCCTATGGGCAGTGAAGAGCGAGCAGTTTGAAGATCTAGAGCGTCAGGGACACAACATTTTGTTTGACGAAGATGAGCACCCTCAGGAGAAAGATCGGCAATGAGCCCGGATTTTCTTGGGGCCTTTGTGATTGGTGTTGTCGGCGCTGGCCATTGTATGGGTATGTGTGGTGGCTTAGCTTCCCTGCTCTCCATTGGTCAGCAATCCCATAGTAAACAACGAGTTATTCCCCTGCTTTATAATACTGGCCGCCTCATCAGTTATGCTCTGGTTGGCGCGCTTGTCGGCGGTTCTGTGTCCACATTGGCTGAAGTCAGCGAACTTAATTCCGCCTTGGTTTGGCTCCGTTTAATAGCCGCTATTTTTATGATTTTGCTGGCGTGCTATTTAGGCCGATGGTGGAATGGCTTGCTGCAAGTAGAGAAATTGGGTCAATCTGTCTGGCGCTATATCTCTCCTGTGGGCAAATCACTTCTGCCATTAAAATCCTCATTGCATGCCTTGCCATTCGGTGTGATCTGGGGCTGGTTGCCTTGCGGTTTAGTTTATTCGACACTGACCTGGTCTGCGGTTTCCGGTAGTGCGGTTAACGGCGCGCTAATCATGCTGGCATTCGGAGCAGGTACCCTTCCCGCCATGCTGTTCGTAGGCTATGGCGCCAACTATTTTCAGAAAATCCAACAGTCCGGCCTGTTTCGCAACATCAGTGTATTTTTAATCTTGGGTTATGGTGTGTATACTGCCTTCGGCGCATTAACCATTTTGTCATCTGCGGCTTAGCCAGCTGTTTTTAAGACGCTTTTTTAACTATCCTTTGTGGTTAATGGGTGCTAAAATATTGATGTAAATCAAATAGTGAAAGGTTGTTATGATTTCTGAAAAACCTGCTACAAAACGCATTCAATCTGGTGGTTGTGCCATTCACTGTCAAGATTGTAGTATCAGTCAACTCTGCATTCCGT
>NZ_WXWP01000088.1:0-7591 GCF_009904765.1 Vibrio sp. V39_P1S14PM300 | reverse complement strand
CCATGTAACTCTTTTTGGTTACATTCTGATATTTCCTTACCTCGGTAGTACAAGTGCGCGGAAAGAAAAAGGAAGCCCTTGGGCTTCCTTCTGATTCATTCTATTTGCGTACCGGGCGCCGGCGCGTTAATTGAGCGTCTTGCTCCCCGCCTAACGGGGGCACTCGCTCCTTACCGGCGAGCTTTTTCTGCAACGACAACATCAATTCAGCTTCGGCTTTGGGCAACTCACACTCTTCAATCAGCTCGTTCACATCGGCACCAAGCTGAACCATTTTACTGGCGCGCGAATAGAGCCGCGCGTCATTGTCGGCATTCTCCAGTTCGCTGATGCGCTCGTTGAGATGCTGAATGATGTCTTGTTGCTCACTGACTCGTTGGCCTAGGCCGACCACGACGGAACGCACTTCAAGCAACTGCTTATTGGCTTTCTGAACTTCTTTGTCCAGTGCTCGCTGTTGTTGTCTGTGTTGATCCGCTGCTCGCACCATGCCGCGTTTCATGCTCAACATGGCTCCCCCCAAGATCAGGAGCAGCACCGCCAGCACGATCACGACGAGGGGCAGGTTAGTCGACAGAACATTCATTACAGATGAGCCATCTCATCCCATTCGTCGTCTGTCAGAAGCTTATTCAGATCCACCAGGATCAGCAGTTTGCCGTCACGATTGCTAACGCCTTGAATAAACTTGGCGCTCTCATCCGTGCCCACACTTGGGGTCGTGTCGATTTCAGACGATTTCAGGTAAACCACTTCGGCCACACTGTCCACCAGAATACCAATGACCTGACGCTCTGATTCGATCACAATAATACGGGTGTTATCGGTGATTTCACCTTCCATCAATCCAAAGCGAGAACGTGTGTCGATAACTGTCACAACGTTACCACGCAGATTGATAATACCCAGAACGTAGTTTGGCGCGCCCGGTACTGGTGCAATTTCTGTATAACGCAAGACTTCACGAACCTGCATCACGTTGATGCCGTAAGTCTCTTCCTCTAACTGGAATGTTACCCACTGAAGTACTTCGTCGTTAGACTGATCTTTTCTTACTTCAATTTCATTTGCTTGAGACATACCTTATCCTCTCTGCGTCGTGACCGACAAAAAACTCTTTATTTTTCCAGCGCTTTTACATCCAAACCCGCGTTGAGCATTGAGGTTAACGCAGCAACGTGGATCAAAGCGCACATTTTTTCTTTGACCATACCAGCCAGCCAGGGGCGTTTGCCTGCCTGCTCTCGCCAGCGTACTTTATCTGTATTCAGCAGCTCAGTGCCCAGGAGTTGGTTGCCTGCCAGGCCCCACATGCTCTCTCCCAGCATCACAACGTACTGATAACCGTTCTTGTAGTCATCGCCTTTCAGTTTATCGGCCATCACCCATTTGGCGGTATCGACTACGTCTATCTGATGCTCACGGCTGGTTTGCAACCCAAGGTACCATTCCGGCCGTCCTATTAAATGGTTTAGGTCACTCAGCCGATGGATACCACCCAATTCATCCAGAGGCACAGCGAACGTCACACCGTTGACCTCAAAATAAAGAACCTGAAAATCCTGATCCCGCTGAGTGCTTTCCCAGTCAATCACCGCTCCGGCCCCACCGGTTTGCGTTTCTAGCACCACCTCGGGTTCAGTACTCAAGTGCATTTCTGTGACTGGCTCAGCGTCAACACGTTCTACGAGTTCTGGTTCTGGTTCTGGTTCTGGTTCTGCAACCGGTATGACCGTCTCGTCAGAAATGTCCCATTCCTGGATTTCTTCTTCTGCCACTGCCACCGCGACACGCTCTTCCGCGATCTGGCGAGTGTTCTGTTCCAGTACCTCTTCCAGATGCAACTCTTCCACTGGATTGGCATTTTCGAGCTGTCTGAGCAGCCGCTCAACATCCTCAAGATTCGGCAATTCCAGTTCTTCTGGCTGAGGTCGATAACTTGCAGCGGCCACCGCCTGCTGGACCATCAATTCTGGCTCTGGCTCTGGCTCTGGCTCTGGCTCTGGCTCTGGCTCTGGCTCTGGCTCTGGCTCTGCAAGAGTAGCCTCGACCGTACCAGGTTCGTCAAGCAGCTCCGTTTCCTCATCCAGCAGAGAGGTGAAATAGTCTTCTAACGCCTGCTCACTGGAGAGCTGATTCAGATTACTCATCCAGTGCTAACCTCTCAAGATACAACAACAACTGTTTGTAGGCGAATACACCTCGGCTACCCGATGCAAAATGAGACACCGGCAGGTTCTTCAGGCTCGCATCTCGAAACTTAGTGTCAATCGGCACGGCTGACGTCCAAACTTGATTCGGGTAGTCCTGCTTAAGCTGCGTCAGCGTCTGCAATGAGGCTCGGGTACGCTTGTCGTACATCGTCGGTACAATCGTTACCCGGAACCCTTTGCTGCGTGACTTCTGCATAATGCTCAACGTGCGCACCATGCGTTCCAGACCCTTCATTGCCAGAAATTCGGTCTGAACCGGGATCAGTATTCGATCGCTGGCCGCCAATGCGTTGACCATCATCACACCAAGGATCGGTGGACAGTCGATCAACACATAATCGTAATGTTTACGCAATGCCAACAGAGCACGCTTCAAGATTAACCCCATCCCACTGCGATTGCCCATCACCCGATCCAGCGTCGCAAGAGACATGTGCGCCGGAATAAGATCGATGTTGTCGATTTTGGTTTGCAAAATCATCGGCGCCACAGTGTCGGCCGTAAATTCTTTCAGTTGGAACAGGTCAAACAGGCTGGCTGGCACACTGTCGGAGTCAAGCCCCAGATAGGTGGTCAGCGAAGCGTGCGGATCAGTGTCCACCAGGAGAACGCGTTTCCCCTGCTGACTCAGCAGTCCGGCTAACGTGATGGTCGTGGTGGTTTTCCCCACCCCACCTTTCTGGTTAGCGACACTCCATACAATCATGCCAGTACCTCTACGCTAGTCCGACTTCAACCAGCATCCGTTCCGCAATGCGTTCCAGAGGCAGATCTTCACTCGAGATACCTGCTTTGGCGACCGCCTGAGGCATGCCGTAAACCACACAGCTCTCTTCGTCCTGAGCCCAAATGGTCGCGCCGGCCTGCTTGAGCATACGTGCTCCTTCACGGCCATCAGCGCCCATGCCGGTCAACACCATCGACAGGACTTTATCACCGTAGATTTTGGCAGCGGAGCCGAAGGTAACATCGACACAAGGCTTGTAATTCATGCGCTCACCGCCATCCAGAATACGCAAACGCGATGCGCCCGGACGACCGTCAACCATCATCTGTTTACCGCCCGGTGCCAGATAAGCAACGCCCGGTTTGAGCACGTCGCCGTCTTGCGCTTCGCGGACTTCAATTTTACACAACGAGTTCAAACGGCTGGCAAATGCGGCCGTAAACGTCGCCGGCATATGCTGGATCAATACGATCGGATGCGGATAACTGGCTGGCAACTTGGTCAGAATTTTCTGCAAGGCCACTGGCCCTCCCGTTGAGGTACCGATTGCCGTCAGCTGATATTTCTTACCGGAGGCTTTAAAACGTGCGGCGGCCGGCGCTGCTGGTCGTGCCCCACGTGTTAATGGCGCGCTGCCCGGTCTGGCGGCGGTGGTTGCAGCCGTTGGACGAGGGGCTACCGGACGACGCATCATAGTACGGCGCGAAGAAATCTGGATGACGCGTTGCTGCAACAGGCTAACGGCTTCGTCACGATTGCGCGCAATGTCTTCAAACTTCTTCGGCAGAAAATCGAGTGCACCGGCATCAAGTGCATCCAGCGTCGCTTTCGCCCCTTCATGAGTCAGGGACGAGAACATTAGAATAGGAACCGGCTGTTTCGCCATGATCTCACGTACAGCAGAAATGCCGTCCATTACCGGCATTTCGATGTCCATCGTGATCACGTCCGGCTTAAGCTGTATCGCTTTATCAACGGCCTCTCGGCCGTTGGTTGCCACATCAATCACCTCAAGACGAGGTTCAGAATTAATAATTTCGCTTACTCGGCGGCGGAAGAAACTTGAGTCATCTACCACTAATACTCGAATCGCCATACTTTTCCTTCTTCATCCGGTGCGCTAGATGCGAGATGCCGACGCATACTGCTTCAGCAGATCAGGCACATCCAAAATCAATGCGATATGGCCATCACTGGTGATCGTCGCCCCCGCCATACCCGGCGTGCCCTGCAACAGATTATCCAGTGGTTTAATGACCACTTCTTCCTGGCCAATCAGAGTATCCACCACAAAGCCGACACGCTGGTTACCGATTTGCACAATCACGACGTGACCATGTCCTTTGCGCTGTTCAATATGGCCTGCCTGAGGCGCCAGCCAGTTCTGCAAATAAAACAGCGGAATCGACTTATCACGGACAATAATGGTCAACTGACCGTCCACGACGTTGGTCTTGCTCAGATCAAGGTGGAAAATTTCACTGACGCTGGCCAGTGGCAGAGCAAACGGATGCCCGCCAATCCCTACCATCAACGTTGGCAGGATCGCCAGCGTTAACGGCACCTTAATCGTAATTTTGGTGCCTTTGCCCATCTCTGAGTCGATGTCAATTGAACCGTTGAGTGTATTGATGGCCGTTTTCACCACGTCCATACCAACACCGCGTCCTGAAATATCAGAAATTTTATCTTTACTGGAGAAACCCGGCATAAAGATAAGGTTAAAGCACTCTTTGTCAGTCAGGCGAGAAGCCGCGTCTTCGTCCATCATGCCGCGTTTCACCGCAATGGCGCGCAGCTTGTCCGGGTCCATACCACCACCATCATCGACGATCGCCAGTTCAATGTGATCACCTTCCTGAGATGCCGACAGAATCACTTTACCCGTGCGCGGTTTGCCTGCAGCCACGCGTACATCCGGCATTTCAATACCGTGGTCCACTGAGTTGCGCACTAAGTGGATCAATGGATCCGCCAACGCCTCAACCAGGTTTTTATCCAGATCGGTTTCTTCGCCGCGCATTTCCAGCGCAATGTCTTTATTTAGGCTGCGTGCCAGATCGCGTACCACCCGAGGGAAGCGACCAAATACTTTCTTGATTGGCTGCATACGGGTTTTCATCACCGCACCTTGCAGGTCCGCCGTGACAACATCGAGATTGGAGACCGCTTTGGACATCTCTTCGTCGTTACTATTAAGACCCAGACTCAGCAGGCGGTTACGCACCAACACCAGCTCACCAACCATGTTCATGATGGTGTCCAGTGTTGAGGTATCAACCCGCACTGTCGCTTCAGCCTGAGGCTTTTTAATCTGAACCGCCTGAGCACTTTCTTTGGTTGCTGGTGGTTTAGGCTGTTCTTTGGCTGCAACCGACGGCGCTGCTTTCACTGGCTGCGCACTGACCGGGCTGGCCGGTTTCGGGTTGGCTGCCGCGGGTTTCGTGGCGGCTTCCAGTTCTTCAAGAGAAGGACCTTTCCCAGCGCCGTGCAACTCATCCAGCAGTTTCTCAAACTCTTCGTCTGTCATCAGATCGTCGTCTGATGAAGGCGCCTTCGGAGTTTCAGGTGCTTTAGATACTGGCACGCTGTCTGCCGACTTATCCGCTGACGCCGCAGAAGGTCCTTTCCCGGAGCCATGCAGTTCATCCAGTAAACGTTCAAATTCGTCGTCGGTGATGTCACCGCTATCGTCAGAGACGTTTGCTGGCGATGCTGTGCTGGCCACCGGCTCACTTTGTTGACCCGGTGCGCCGCCTTTGCCATGCAGTTCATCCAGCAGTTTTTCAAATTCATCCTGAGTGATGTCATCAACCGAACCCACGGTGCTTTGCGGCGCTTGCACCTCTGGCTCAGTGCGGTCTTCCACAACCGGAATGTCCGGCTCTGGCTCAGCGATGACAACCTCAGGCTCGTCTTCGGATTCCGGCTTACATAAACGGTGGAGCTCATCAAGAAGGGAAGGATCTGCCGGTGTCAAAGGTTCACGGTCCTGAACTGCACGGAACTGTTCATTGACTGTATCCAGCGCACGAAGCATGGTATCCATCAAAGCCGGAGTGACGGTACGCTGACCGTTTCTCAGTATATCGAACACGTTTTCAGCGCCGTGACAAGTATCGACCAGTTCTGCCAAAGACAAGAAGCCAGCTCCACCTTTCACGGTGTGGAAACCACGGAATATCGCATTCAACAGATCTTTGTCTTCAGGGTTGTTTTCCAGTTCCACAAGTTGCTCAGACAGCAGCTCCAGAATCTCCCCTGCTTCGACTAGAAAGTCCTGCAGAATGTCTTCATCTAATTCATAGCTCATACGTTACCCCTAAAACCCTAGGCTCGACAGTAAGTCGTCGACTTCATCCTGGGAAGACACTGCATCAGCGCGCTCATGAGGATTCATAATCGGCCCCTCGGGATCGGTCGATGCTTTTTTCTCTTGTTCTGATGAGTCAGCCTGACTTGCACCGAATACAGTCAGGATTTCAACCAGTCGATCTTCAACTTCGTTTACTAATGCAATCACCCGTCGAATGATCTGGCCGGTTAAATCCTGAAAATCCTGTGCCATTAAAATGTCGGTCAGTTGTCCACGAAGCTCGGTACTGTCACCCTCAACCTGAGCCAGCAGGCCGTCTATCCGGTGGCACAGAGCTTTGAATTCAGACAGTTCGATACGCCCGCGCATCAGCTCGTTCCACTGGGGGCGAACTTGCAGCAGGCCCTCGTGAAGGTTATCAGCAATTGGCATGCAGCGATCAACCGCATCCATTGTGCGGTTGGCTGCCACTTCAGTTTTCTCGATAACGTACTGCAAACGATCCCGGGCATCCGGAATTTCGTCGTTCGCAATTTCACTCATACGTTCGTCCAGATTGAACTGTTTAAGTGAGTCATGCAGGTCTCTGGTCAGAGACCCGATTTCCTGAAGCATTGGGTTGTCACACCCCTCGTAAATCTGCTTTACGAGTAAGTTCGCTTCGTTCTGCTGCTCATGTTCAAGCAACTCAACCAGCTGCTTTGCCTGTTCTAATGAAATCATCCTGAATAAGCCTTTTTGTCGGCAAAAAAAATGTAAGTTAAAAAGTTGACTTACAAACGCTCAAAGATTTTTTCTAATTTTTCTTTTAATGTTGCGGCGGTGAAAGGCTTAACAATATAACCATTTACCCCAGCTTGAGCGGCTTCGATAATCTGCTCGCGTTTGGCTTCCGCGGTGATCATCAATACAGGAAGGTGTTTCAGTTCATCATCCGCACGGATGTGTTTAAGCAAATCAATGCCTTGCATACCAGGCATATTCCAGTCGGTTACGACAAAATCGAATTCGCCTTTTTTCAGCATCGGCAATGCCGTCAGACCATCGTCTGCTTCCTGAGTGTTATTGAACCCCAGGTCACGAAGCAGGTTTTTAACGATTCGGCGCATTGTTGAAAAGTCATCAACAATTAGGATTTTCATATTTTTATTCAAAATTGCCTCCACTGAGTGAAATATCAGTGATTGTTATTCATGTTCTGTCCACGCGCTTAATTTGGTGCGCAAACGTTGCATAGATTGACTAAGAATTTGACTCACACGTGATTCGCTCACGCCAATCACTTCACCAATTTCTTTTAAATTTAACTCTTCATCATAATACAACGAAAGTACC
>NZ_WXWP01000353.1:0-31690 GCF_009904765.1 Vibrio sp. V39_P1S14PM300 | reverse complement strand
AGGCAAGTTGATTTATTCTGTCACAGGTGTCTAAATACAAAAAAGCCGGCTTACGCCGGCGAATAATTATGTATTAAAGCTCATTGAGGTTGAGCACATCCGTCATGGTATAAAAACCCGCGGGTTTACTGTTCAGCCACACCGCAGCTTTGACAGCGCCGTTTGCAAAAGTCATCCGATCGGTCGCTTTGTGAGTGATCTCCACTCGTTCACCAATATCCGCAAACATGGCTGTATGTTCACCGACGATATCACCGGCACGGATAGTGGCGAAACCGATTTCATCACGGGTCCGCTCACCAGTGATCCCTTCACGGGCATACACCGCCACATCGTTCAGTTTGTTTCCCATTGCCTCGGCAATGGCTTCACCCATACCAATCGCCGTTCCAGAAGGAGCATCCACTTTATGCCGATGGTGCGCTTCGACGATTTCGATGTCACAATAGTCGCCCATCACCTTGGCAGCCTTCTCCAGCAGCTTGAAGACCAGGTTAACCCCAACCGAATAGTTGGGCGCCATCACCACTGGTACAGTCTTGGCGGCTTCGTCAATGCGCGCCCGCTCCTCATCACTGAAACCTGTGGTACCAATAACCAGCTTCTTAGCGTGCTTACGACACAGCTCCAGGTTCGCCAACGTACTGGCCGGGGCAGTAAAATCGATGATCACATCAAACTGATCGATCACTTTTTCCAAATCATCAACCAGAGCGATCTCCAGCTTACCTTCACCACACAACTCGCCCACGTCTACACCAACCAGTGAAGATTCCGGACGCTCGGAGCCTGCACCAAATCGGGCTTGCTGATTCTGTAAAGTCGCTTTCACCAGATTGCGTCCCATGCGTCCTGCCGCACCTGCAATCGCAATTTTTACCATTGCTTTGTTCTCCGTTCTTTTCTGCCCGGCTGATCCTCATCAGACGGTGTGTCTCTGTTGCCTTAAAACTAACAATATTCGCTGTGGGTGACCAGCGCTTATGAGAACTCTTTTAATACCTGCTCCAGGACCGGCACATTTGCCTCCGGAAAGGTGTAGTTCGCCAGCTCTGCCACATCAATCCAACGCCCTTCCTGCCCCTCTTTACCAAACGGTTGATGGTCGAACTCGGTCACCGTCATAAAATCGAACTTGAGTGACTTATCCGGATAATCGTATTCGAGATGTACGTAAGGCGCCAGTTGCGTCGACTCAATCCCAATTTCTTCATGCAGCTCACGGATCAGCGCCTGTTCAATGCTTTCGCCCACTTCGACTTTGCCTCCCGGGAATTCCCAGAAGCCACCTTTGTGCTTGTCGCTTGGGCGTTTGGTAATAAAAATCTGTGACTTATCTGAATTGAAAATAATCCCGGCCACAATATGAATGCGTTTCATTGTTCTCTTCCTACTTCCCACGCCACTTATGCGCAGATTTTACTTAAAAAAAGAGCCGCTCAACGCGACTCTTTTTAACAGGCAAACCGCCCGGTAATTAAGCAATTTTACCGTGGCACTGTTTGTATTTTTTACCGCTGCCGCACGGGCAAGGTTCGTTACGACCCACTTTACGCTCATCACGCACCATAGGTTGATGCGCCCCCGACTCTTCTTCACCGTCGGAGAGCGGGTTTTCTGCCACAGCGTGTTGCGCCTGAGCACGACGAGCGGCTTCTTCTGCCTGCGCCTGACGCTGAGCTTCCATCCGCTCGACTTCTTCCTGTTGCTGTACACGTACTTTCGACAGGATGGCAATCACATCAAACTTGAGTGAATCCAGCAAGCCCTCGAACAGTTCAAACGATTCACGTTTGTACTCCTGTTTCGGGTTCTTTTGCGCGTAACCACGCAGGTGGATCCCCTGACGCAGATGATCCATCGCCGCCAGATGCTCTTTCCACAAGGTATCGAGCGTTTGCAGCATCACCGATTTTTCGAAGTTGCGCAGGACAGTTTCACCAACGGTCTCTTCTTTGGCTTTGTAAACCGTAACAGCCGCATCGATGATTTTCTCACGCAACGCTTCTTCGTACAGTTTGTCGTCTTCTTCCAGCCATTGTTTAATTGGCAGATCCAAATCGAAGTCGTTACGTAAACGCTCTTGCAAACCTTCCACTTCCCACATGTCTTCCAGCGACTGAGGTGGGATGTATTCGTCGATCACCGACGTGAACACATCGAGGCGGTTCTGTTCAATCATGTCACTGATGTCATCAACGCTCATCAGTTCATCGCGCAGCTCATAAACCACTTTACGCTGGTCATTGGCGACATCGTCAAATTCAAGCAGCTGTTTACGGATATCGAAGTTGCGACCTTCCACTTTACGCTGGGCTTTTTCAATCGAACGCGACAGCATCTTGGATTCGATCGCTTCACCTTCATCCATACCACTTTGGATCAAGCTCGCCATCCGGTCTGAGGTAAAAATGCGCAGCAGAGAGTCTTCCATCGACAGGTAGAAGCGAGACGAACCAGCGTCCCCCTGACGACCAGAACGACCACGTAACTGGTTATCGATACGACGTGATTCATGGCGTTCAGTACCAATGATATGCAAACCGCCCGCTTCCAGCACTTGATCGTGCACCTGACGCCATTCAGCTTTGATGGCATCGATCTGTTCCTGAGTCGGGTTCTCCATTGACTCCACTTTGACCTGCCAGCTACCACCCAGCACGATATCGGTACCACGACCCGCCATGTTGGTGGCAATGGTCACCGAGCCCGGTTTCCCCGCTTCGGCGACGATTTCTGCTTCTTTTTCGTGGAATTTGGCGTTGAGTACGTTGTGCTTAATTTTGGCTTTCTTCAACGCGTTAGACAGCAACTCTGATTTTTCAATCGATACCGTACCCACCAGTACTGGCTGGCCTTTCGCCACGCGCTCTTTGATGTCTTCAATGATCGCCGCGAATTTTTCCCCTTCGGTGCGGTAAACCACATCAGGCATATCGTTGCGGATCATCGGTCTGTTGGTTGGAATCACCACAGTTTCCAAGCCGTAAATCGACTGGAATTCGAACGCTTCCGTGTCCGCCGTCCCTGTCATACCCGACAGCTTCTCGTACAGACGGAAGTAGTTCTGGAAAGTGATGGAGGCCAGTGTCTGGTTTTCGTTTTGGATCTTGACGCCTTCTTTGGCTTCGACTGCCTGATGAAGACCTTCAGACCAACGACGGCCCGGCATAGTACGACCGGTGTGTTCATCCACGATCACCACTTCGCCTTCGTCTGTCACGATGTAGTCAACGTTGCGCTCAAACAACACGTGGGCACGCAGCGCCGCGTTCACATGGTGCAGCAAGCTGATGTTGGTTGGTGAGTAGAGCGTATCGCCCTCTTCCATCAAACCGTTTTTGACCAGCAGTTCTTCAACAAACTCCTGACCAGTCTCAGTCAGATGAACCTGTTTCGACTTTTCATCCACGGTGTAGTGACCATCACCGCGGTACTCTTCTGAATCCTCTTTATCTTGCTTCTGCAGATGTGGGATCAGTGTATTGATGCGGGTGTAGAGTTCTGAGCTGTCTTCAGCAGGACCAGAGATGATCAGTGGCGTACGCGCTTCATCGATCAGGATGGAGTCCACCTCATCGACAATCGCAAAGAAGCGATCGCGCTGAACACGGTCTTCACTACGAAACGCCATGTTATCGCGCAGGTAGTCAAAACCAAATTCGTTATTTGTTCCGTATAAAATATCCGCTTGATACGCTGCTTTTTTCTCATGCGGCGGCATGTTCGGCACGTTGACGCCAACGGTCATACCCAGGAATTCAAACAGCGCACGGTTGGTCTCAGCATCACGCTTGGCAAGGTAATCGTTCACCGTGACAACGTGAACGCCTTTACCTGGCAGTGCATTCAAGTAAGCTGGCAAAGTGGCCGTCAGCGTTTTACCTTCACCGGTACGCATCTCAGCAATTTGGCCTGCGTTCAACACCATACCACCAATCATCTGCACGTCGAAGTGGCGCATGCCAAAAACACGTTTCGATGCCTCACGAACGGTAGCAAAAGCTTCTGGTAGAAGTTGGTCGAGTGTTTCACCCTTTTCCAGGCGCTCACGGAACTCGACGGTTTTCGCTTTCAGCTCGTCATCAGACAGAGCTTCAAAACTCGGCTCGTAATTATTGATCTCTTTTACAATCTTTCTAAGGCGACGCAATGTACGGTCATTACGGCTACCAATTACTTTTGTCAGTAGCTTAGTTATCATTTGCTATGAATCTCTCTTTCTTAGACCTTCCCTAGGTCTACTTTTTTGCCTTCAGTCTCTACCAGTCTTGAACTAAGAATACTGAGATAAATCATGTATCACATGAGATATTGTGATGAGAATACTGTATTTCAAGGCAAAAGTTACAATTTGCGGCCGTTAGTTTAAGGAATTTTTCCGCAAACAACCATCATCAAGGCCATTTGTTTGAAGCGGACTTATTTTTTATCAATTATTTGATGAACAATTGGTCGCTGACGCCCCTATCTTCTGGGCAAAGCTTGGATTACACTAACTGTAAATCGAAGTTTAGATTGCAATGATGAGAGACCACCGCCCTACTTCCACCGACACCATTCTGGCGAAATCCAAAATGAGCCAGCTACAGGCGCATGCAGAAGAGATCCTGGCGATCAACCGGATCCTCCAATCTCTGTTGCCTGCCAACGCGGCGGATCATTGCCGGGTAGCAAACCTGAAAGACAGTGTGCTGGTGCTTGAAGTCGCCAGTGCAGCGATCAAAATGAAGCTTGACCGCGATCGGCTGCATTTATTGAACCAGCTGCGCCATCAGGGTTACGCTCGTCTGATCAGTATAGAGATCAGGATCAATCCGGATCTCTACAGAGTCAGAAGCGTCGCAGAAGAGAAGCAGAGTGCACCGCCCAGACCACCGATTTCAGACTGTGCGGCCGCTTATCTGCGTACTATTGCGCAAAATGCGCCGGACAAAATCAAACAGCGCCTGGAAAATATCGCCAAACTGTCACGCAAATAAACCACCAGTATTGCCCAAATCACAAAATTCGGATGTAAAAAAACCAGACCTCAGGTCTGGTTTTTTATAATCTATTTTGCCGTTACGCCAGAACCATATTTGGCTCTGCAAACGCAACTGGAGAACCCGCTTCTTCTTCAAACGTTGCCCATTCCCACGCTTCCTGATCCGCCAGTACCGCACGCAGCAACTGGTTATTCAGACCATGACCGGATTTAAAGGCACGGAATTCACCCACGATCGCATGACCACACATGTAAAGGTCACCAATCGCATCCAGCACTTTATGGGTTACAAATTCGTTTTCAAAACGCAGGCCGTCTTCGTTCAGAATACGGTAATCGTCCAATACGATCGCGTTATCGAAGCTGCCGCCCAAGCACAAATTCTGTGCCTGAAGGTATTCGATATCACGCATAAAGCCGAACGTACGAGCGCGAGAGATCTCTTTCACAAACCCTTGTGAAGAGAAGTCGAAGCGCAGGTGCTGCTCGTCAGAGTCGATCGCCGGATGGCTGAACTCAATTTCGAAGTCCATACGGAAACCGTTAAACGGTACCAATTCAGCCCACTTGTCGCCATCTTCGATGCGCACTGGCTTTTTAATACGGATAAAACGTTTAGGTACGTTCAACGTTTCAATACCGGCTTGCTGAAGCAGGAACACAAACGGGCTCGCGCTACCGTCCATGATTGGGATCTCCGGCGCATCCACTTCGATGACGACGTTATCGATCCCCATTCCTGCCAAAGCCGCGTTCAAGTGCTCAACAGTCGAGATGCGCACGCCTTCGTCATTGACCAAAGCGGTACACAGCATAGTATCGCGTACAGATTCTGCGTTCGCCGGGAAATCAACCGGTGGATTGAGATCGGTACGACGGTACACAACCCCAGTGTTTGCAGCGGCAGGGCGAAGAGTAAGCGTGACTTTACGACCAGAGTGGAGACCCACACCAGTTGTTTTCACTATTTCTTTCAGAGTACGTTGTCTGATCATCTACTTGCCTCTATATAAGTGCTACAAACCACGGCCGATGATGCCATTGACCGGGTATGCTACCATAATTTTGAACAGTGTCAAATTATGATGATTTCTTAATCAGCCTGACGACGCAAGAATGCTGGTATATCCAAGTAACCACTTTCCTTCTCAGCTTTCGGTGCGGCTGCCTGATTAGACGAGCTCGATGCCGCTGGCTGGCTGACTTGTGGTTTTTCCTGCTGCAAAGGTTGTGCCGGCTTCTCTTCCACTTTGGCTGCAGGTTGCTGAGGAACAACTGGTGCAGTTTGCTGTGGTTGAGCAACTGGTGCGACTTTTGCCTTACCGCCAGCCACCAAAGTGATGTCTGGTTTTTTCTCGTTGCCGATACCCGTGGCGACCACGGTGACGCGGATTTCTTCCGTCATATCAGGATCCAACGATGTACCGATAACCACTGTTGCATTGTCAGATGCGAAGGCTTTCACTGTGTTACCCACAGTTTCAAACTCATCCAGACGCATATCCAGACCCGCCGTGATGTTAACCAGCACACCACGAGCGCCTGCCAGATCGATGTCTTCTAGTAGCGGGCTGGAGATAGCGGTTTCTGCCGCTTCTTCAGCACGGTCTTCGCCTTTCGCGACACCGCTGCCCATCATGGCGTGACCCATTTCCGACATCACAGTACGAACGTCAGCAAAGTCGACGTTGATCATGCCAGGACGAGTAATCAACTCAGCAATACCCTGAACAGCATTTTTCAGTACATCATTCGCGCTGGCAAAGGCTTCAAGCAGAGTGACGCCGCGACCCAGTACTTTCAGAAGCTTCTCGTTTGGAATCGTAATCAGAGAGTCCACATGTTTAGACAGCTCTTCGATCCCCTGCTCGGCAAAAGCAAGACGCTTTTTACCTTCAAAGCTGAAAGGCTTGGTCACCACTGCGACAGTCAGAACACCCAGTTCTTTTGCCACTTCTGCGATAACAGGAGCAGCACCAGTACCAGTACCACCGCCCATACCCGCTGCGATAAATACCATATCGGCACCGGTCAGCACTTCTTTAATGCGATCGCGATCTTCGAGAGCGGCTTCACGCCCGACTTGAGGGTTAGCGCCCGCACCCAGACCTTTAGTGATGTTGCCACCAATCTGAATCACTGTGTTTACGCTTGTTTTACGAAGTGCTTGTGCATCCGTGTTAACACTGATGAATTCCACACCTTCGATGGACTCACGCACCATGTGTTCGACAGCGTTACCGCCGCCACCACCTACTCCAACGACTTTAATTACTGCATCGTCAGACATTTCCATCATCGGTTCAAACATGTGTTATCTCCGCCTTTCCTGCTGCTCAGGTTAAAATTCTTTCTGTATCCAGTTACGCAAACGACCTAACAATCCCGACATGGACTGGCGCTTCGGCTCGTTATACTCGGTATCGTCGTTAATTCGACTGTCTCTTGCGTAATGAAGTAAACCAACTGCCGTAGAATGGTACGGCTCCTTTACATAATCTGTGAGCCCGCTCACTTCCAGTGGCTTGCCGACTCTGACTTGGTTGCGGAATACCCGTTCCGCACACTCGACCAAACCTTCAATTTGTGCCGCCCCGCCGGTGAGCACAATCCCTGCTGCCAAATGGTGTTTAATGCCATCCTCACGCAGTTTTTCTTGAACAGTATCGATCGTCTGATTAACCAGTCCCATAAGTTCAGTGTAGCGAGGTTCAATTACCTCAGACAAGGTTTGTCTTTGTAAACTGCGCGACGGGCGACCGCCAACACTAGGAACGTTAACCGTATCATCCTTGCTGACCAGCTCACTAAGAGCACAGCCATATTTTACTTTGATCTCTTCTGCGTCGCTGACTGGAGTACCAAACGCAAACGCGATATCACTGGTCACGGCGTTACCCGCATATGAGAATACTTCGGTGTGGCGCAGCGCGCCGCCAGTCCAGATGGACACATCCATCGTACCCGCGCCGATATCGACGACGCAGACACCCAACTCACGTTCATCTTCGGTAATCACGGCGTTGCTAGACGCCAGGCCCGAATAGACCAGTTGTTCCACTTTCAGACCGCAACGTTCTACCGCTTTGATGATATTCCGTGCCATGTCATTGTGGCATGAAATCAGGTGAACACTCACTTCCATCCGAACCCCAGACAAACCAAGCGGATTCTTGATCCCTTCCTGATAGTCTATGGTAAATTCCTGCGGGATCACGTGAAGAATGCGTTGTTCATCCCCAATTTTGATCGATTTCGCAGTATGAATGGCGCGATCCATATCATCCTGAGAAACTTCTTCCTCAGAAATGGTGCCCATGCCTTTTTCAATCCGGCTCGCGATATGGCGGCCGGAGAGAGAAATAAACACATTGCTGATGCTGCATTCTGCCATCAACTCAGCCTGGTCAATGGCACGCTGAACCGACTTCACGACCGATTCCAGATCGTTGACGCCGCCTTTATCCATCCCACGTGATGGGCTGGTACCGGCACCAATAATGTTGATCTGACCATCAGGGAGCAGTTCACCGACCAGAGCTGATACGGTTGCAGTGCCTATATCGAGACCAACAATAATGCTGTCATCTGCAGTCTTAGTCATCTGAGTTCTCTTGTGCTTACTCTTCTTTCGGGAACCAACCAACGGCGGCTCCGGTATCGTACCTGAGGTCGACGTAGCTGACTTTTTCAGCCTCGCTACCTAATTTCTTATACAGGAATAAAAAACGTTCGATCCTTTCTTCGAGCGATTCTTTGCCCAATTCCAGACGAATGCCATTCTCCAATATGATTTGCCAGGCTCGGCGTTCGTTTAATACTAATGAGCTGATGTTCAGCCCCAGAGTTTGAAAACGCGGCTCGATATCTTTCCAGACCGAGAGAACTTCTTCACTGGATCCCTGCGGACCGTAAAGTTTCACTCGCTCCTCTTTCAGTTTACCGACATCGCCGTTAAACACCTGACCTTTGTCATTCAGCAGTGCGGTCCCATTCCATATCGCGGCCGGGTGATTCTCCGTCAAAAACACTTTGATGGTATCAGGCCACTGTTTACGAATGGAAGCATGCGCAACCCAAGGGATGGTTTGTACGGTATTCTGCAGTCCATCGATATCTTCCGACATAAATGTTCCGATGTGATCCAGCTTCGCGAACGCGCGCTGGACATCCTGAGCCGTGACGTATTCCAAATCGCCTTGTAACACAATCTTAGACAGGGGTAATCGTTGATCGTCCCACATCCATGACAGTGTTGAATAGAGCATTGAGCCAATCAACAACAAAACCACCAGCAGAAAACAGCCGCCTGTGGCATGTTGTCTGACTAGTGGATAATTGGGTAACCAACGGCCTTCATTTAAAGCACTTTTAATCAAAGTCCGTTGTCCTTGCCATTAGCCTGCAATATTTCCCTATTCCTTTTTCGTAATAGAGGTAAAAGCACTTACTTTAACCTTTGGATTATACTGAGGTAAGTGAAAGTAGCAAATATTGAAATTGAGAAATCGAAGCTTTAAATACGAATTGTGTTTAAATCTTCGAAATATCCAATCTACTCTTCCGCGTTCTGCATTTTCTCGATATTCAGTTCCAGTGCAGCTAATTGCTTTGCTACTTTGCCAACATCACCCGCGCCTTGCGTTAATACTAAGTCACCATCTTGTAAAACATTAGCTAATACCGCGGGCAGAGTTTGACTGTCAGGCACAAATATAGGTTCCAGTTTTCCACGGCTGCGAATGGTCCGGCACAACGAACGGCTATCAGCACCGGAGATTGGTTTTTCCCCTGCGGCGTAGACGTCCAGCATGATCAACACGTCCACCTGATCGAGCACATTGGCAAAATCATCGTACAGATCGCGGGTGCGACTGTAGCGGTGTGGCTGAAACACCATCACCAGACGTTTGTCCGCCCAACCACTGCGCGCCGCTTTGATGGTCACGTCTACTTCCGTCGGATGGTGGCCATAGTCGTCCACCAACATGGCATGGCCGTTGCCGGTATCAAACTCGCCCAGATGATCAAACCGGCGTCCGGTCCCCTGAGTACCAGCCATAGCCGCCAGGATCGCCGCATCATCGATATCATCTTCGGTTGCCACCGCAATCGCCGCAGAGGCATTCAGGGCGTTGTGACGTCCTGGAATGTTCAGCGTAATATCCAAATTTTTGCGTCCCTGACGCACGACAGTAAATTTGCCCTGTTGACCTTCCTGACGGTAATTTTCAATCCGCACATCAGCGTCGGCCGAAAAGCCATAAGTGATCACCTGACGGCTGACTCGCGGGATCAGTTCACGCACCACAGGATCGTCAATACACAAAATCGCCTGACCGTAGAACGGCAAGTTGTGCAGAAAATCAATGAACGTCTGTTTGAGAGTATCGAAGTTACCGCCATAAGTGTCCATGTGATCGGCTTCAATATTGGTGACGATGCTGACCATCGGCTGTAAGTGAAGAAAAGACGCATCACTTTCGTCGGCTTCAGCGATCAAAATCCGGCTTGAACCGAGACGGGCATTAGTCCCGGCGCTTTTTACCAGTCCACCATTCACAAACGTTGGATCCAGACCGGCTTCTGAGTAAATTTGCGTCACTAAGGCCGTCGTAGTGGTCTTGCCATGCGTCCCGGCGACAGCAATGCCGTGACGGAAACGCATCAGCTCCGCCAGCATTTCAGCACGGCGAACAATCGGAATGCGTCGTTCACGAGCGGCGATGATTTCCGGGTTTTCTTCATTGATCGCCGTAGAGACCACCACCACACTGGCGTGTTGCACATTCAGCGCCTGGTGTCCGATGTACACTTGCGCGCCCTTACTTTGCAGGCGCTCAGTGACGGCATTCTCCGCCAGGTCCGATCCGGTGATCTGATAACCTTCGTTGAGCAGGACTTCAGCGATACCGCTCATACCGGCACCACCGATGCCGATAAAGTGGATGCATTTAACACGGCGCATTTCCGGAACAATCGCCCGGATCTGAGCAAGGTCTTGAGTGTGTTGTATCGTCATATGCTCGTTCTCTATTTGGTTAGCGCTACGATGGCGTCCGCCACAACTTGATCCGCGTTGAGTTTAGCCGCTGCCCGGGCTTTCTCTGCCATGGCGGTCAGTTGGCTGCGATCCAGTGCCTGAATCTCTCGGGTTAGGCTGTCGACGGTCAGTTGTGGCTGTTCAATCATTTTTGCCGCCCCGCACTCGACTAGGTGGTCTGCATTCAGTGCCTGCTGGCGATCCTTATGCATGAAAGGAATGAAGATCGCGCCCACACCGGCAGCTGACACTTCCGATACCGTCAAGGCACCTGAGCGACACACCAGCAGATCAGCCCAGGCGTAAGCCTGCGCCACATCATCGATAAACTCGATCACCTCTGCGTTAGTGACTCCGGCTTGCTGATACGCCTCTTGTACCGGGCGTTGGTTGTTTTTTCCCGCCTGATGACGGATAACGTAGCCGTCACCCAGCGTTGCCATCACCTCTGGCAAAGTACGGTTCAGGATCTGAGCCCCCTGACTGCCCCCCATCACCAGAATACGAACCGGCTGGGTACGATCCCGCATGCGCTCCGACGGAGGCGGCAGTTGCACCACATCATCACGGACCGGATTGCCAACCACTTCAGCTTGCGGGAAGGCGCCCGGAAAAGCCTGAAAAACTTTCTTCGCCACTTTGGACAACCATTGGTTGGTCAATCCGGCGACGGCATTTTGCTCATGCAACACCACTGGGATCCCCAGTGTCCAGGCAGCAATGCCCCCGGGGCCACTGACATAACCGCCCATGCCCAGTACCGCATCCGGCTGCCAGGCTTTCATATAATGGCGGGCCTGCAGAATGGCATTCACGATCTGAAACGGCGCTTTCAGCAGACGCAGTACGCCTTGCCCCCGCAGTCCTTTAACGCGAATAAAATCGATATCGATACCGTGTTTGGGCACCAGATCCGCCTCCATACGATCGGCGGTTCCCAGCCAGCGAATATCCCAGCCTTGTTGCTGCAGTTTGTGTGCAACAGCCAGTCCGGGGAAGACGTGCCCCCCGGTCCCACCGGCCATTACCATCAGACGTTTATTTTGTTTCATCAGGCTCAGTTTCTATTGCAAGTTTGTGTTTATCCAGCAGGCGGCATTCAAAATCGATACGCAGCAGAATCGCCACTGCCACCGACATGATGATCAGACTCGAGCCACCATAGCTGATCAGCGGTAATGTCAGACCTTTGGTTGGCACAATGCCCGCTGCGGCGCCGACGTTAACCATGGTCTGAAAAGCAAACCAAATGCCGATACCAAAGGCGAGGTAACCGCCAAAATTCTGTTCATGTTCAAACGCTTTTTTACCGATCAGCACCGCTTTGATCACCAGAGCGAATATCAACATCAGCACCAGAATAACGCCGATAAAGCCCAGCTCTTCAGCCAGCACGGCGAACACAAAGTCGGTATGAGCTTCCGGCAGGTATTCCAGCTTCTGAATGGAGTTGCCGAGGCCTTGCCCCATCCATTCGCCGCGGCCAAACGCCATCAGCGATTGCGTCAACTGATAGCCGCTGCCGAACGGATCTTCCCATGGGTCAAGAAACGAGGTCACTCGGCGCATCCGGTAAGGCTCGGCAACGATCAAGCCGATCACCGCGAGAATCCCGGCCACCATCAGTGCGATAAACTGAGAGAGTTTCGCCCCGGCGATAAACAGCATGCCGAACAAGGTCACCAGCATCACGATCACAGTCCCCAAGTCAGGCTGCCCCAGCAGCAGCACCGCCAAAGCACCGAATACCATGATCGGTTTCAGGAAGCCGCCAAAAAAGGTTTCACGGACTTCGTCCTGTTTGCGCACCAGATAACTGGACATAAAGATAAACAGCGACAGTTTGGCAACCTCGGCAGGCTGTAAGTTGAATAAGCCAAGCGGAATCCAGCGTGAGGCGCCATTCACTGACTTACCCGCCAGCAGCACCACAATCAGCAGGATGAATGAGACCCCAAGAAACACTGAGCTGTAACGCATCCAGCGCTCTATCGGAACCTGAACAATGACAGTCGCAGCGGACAACGCCAGCGCCAGAAACAGGGCATGGCGAAACATAAAGTGGAAAGGTTGTCCGGTCAGACGTGAGCTGATCGGAAATGACGCCGACGTCACCATCACCAGCCCGGTCAGCATCAGTCCGAGCGAAATCCACACCAACTGACGGTCAAACATCGCGTCGGGAGCCGGATGAGAAAACCAGCGGCGGATACTGTGCAGTACTTGCTTAATCGACATCGTCTCGGGTACCTGAGGTTATGCGTATTGTCTGGCTAACTGCGTAAAGGCATCACCACGGGCCATAAAGTTTTTGAACTGATCAAAGCTGGCACAGGCAGGCGAAAGCATCACCATATCGCCAGACGTCAGTTCCGGCGCAATCGCCGCCATGATTTCGCCCATTGAGTCAAAGCGTTTTGCCGACGGATGCAAATGCATAAATGCTCCACCATCGGCGCCAAAACAGCACAACTGCACATTCATGGTTGCCAGCACTGGCGCGAGTGCTGAAAAATCCGCTCCTTTGCCTACCCCGCCGACCAGCAGGTAGAGTTTGCCCGGGCATTCCAGCCCGGAGAGCGCAGCCAGAGTACTGGCCAGATTGGTCGCTTTGGAATCGTTTACCCACTTGACGCCATGTTGCTCCGCCACCACCTGACAACGATGAGTCAGGCCATTGTATGCTTGCAGCGCTTCCAGTGTGGCCGCGATGTCGACCTGCGCCGCATCCAACAGCGCCAGCGCCACCAACGCGTTGGCAACGTTATGGCGTCCAACCAGAGTCAACGCAGAGGACGGCAGCAGCGGCGTGCCTCGGCTCATTAGATACTCTTCCCCATTGACAAACTGCAGACCAAAGTCCGCTGCGGCGCACAGGCCAAATTCGGTGATTGCACCCTGCTCGGGATAGGTCGCCGGGTCTTGTCTATTCACGATGCAGTGACAAGCATGACGGAAAATACGCAGTTTTGCCTGACGGTAATCGTCCATACCCTCGTAGCGATCCATGTGATCTTCCGACAAATTGAGGAATGCTGCCGCCTGCAGTTTCAGGCTGGATGTGGTTTCCAACTGAAAACTGGACAGTTCCAGCACGTACAGATCCGCGTCTTCGTTGAGCAAATCGAGTGCCGGTACGCCAATGTTGCCACCGACGCCAACATTCACCCCGGCAGCACGGGCCATCACCCCTGTCAGATCGGTCACGGTACTCTTACCGTTCGACCCCGTAATGGCAATCACCGGCTTGTCCACCTGCCAGGCAAACAGTTCAATGTCACCGACAACCGGAATCCCAGCCTCCCGCGCGTGCTGGATATCAGGGGTCTTGAGTGCGATCCCCGGATTCGCAACAATCAAATCCGCCTCCAGCAACCAGTCACTTTTCCAGCTGCCTTGATGGAGCGGGATGTTCGTCGGCAGATCCTCTTTTCCGGGCGGGTTATCTCGGGTATCAATAACCTTGATCTGCAAAGAATGAGGCAGAGAAAGTAAGTGCTTCACAACCGACAGCCCAGTTATACCCAGACCGACCACCACGACTTTCTCAATATCCTGCCAACGTTCCATAGCCATAAATTCTCAGTAATCTATCTTCAACAATAACTTAACGGACTTTCAGCGTCGCCAGGCCAATCAGCACCAGCACGATGGAAATGATCCAGAAACGCACAATCACGCGCGGCTCCGGCCAGCCTTTCAGCTCATAATGATGGTGAATCGGGGCCATACGGAAAATACGCTGACCCCGCAGCTTGTACGAGCCGACTTGTAAGATCACCGACAGCGTTTCCATCACAAATACTCCGCCCATGATCACCAGAACGAATTCCTGACGAACCAGCACTGCAATGGTGCCCAGCGCGCCGCCCAGTGCCAGTGAGCCGACATCGCCCATGAACACTTGTGCCGGATACGTGTTGAACCATAAGAAGCCCAGTCCGGCTCCCACGATTGCGGTGCACACCACCACCAGCTCCGACGCCTGAGGGACATACGGAATATGCAGGTAGTTGGCAAAATTAACGTTACCGGTTGCCCAGGCAATCGCTGCGAAACCGGCCGACACCAGTACAGTCGGCATGATCGCCAGACCATCCAAACCATCGGTCAGGTTGACCGCATTACTGGTGCCCACAATCACAAAGTAGGTCAGAACAATGTACATCAGCCCAAGTTGCGGCATGATGTCTTTGAAAAATGGCACCACCAGTTGAGTTGCCGCAGTGTCTTTACCATGCGCATACAGTGCAAAGGCCACCACCAGCGCAATCGCCGATTGCCAGAAATATTTCCAGCGCGCCACCAGACCATCAGTGTTTTTGCGCACGACTTTGCGGTAGTCATCAACAAAACCAACCGCCCCGTAGCCAAGCAGCACGGCCAGCACAGCCCACACATACGGATTCGACAAATCGGTCCACAGCAATACCGTGATGATGATCGCCGCGAGGATCATGATCCCGCCCATGGTTGGGGTGCCACGTTTACTAAAATGAGATTCCGGTCCTTCGTTGCGCACCACCTGACCAATTTGCAACAATTGCAAGCGTTTGATCAGTCGCGGCCCCATCCACAAAGACAGGCCCAAGGCAGTCAGAATGCTGACGATCGCTCTGAATGACAGGTATTCAAACAATCGAAAGAATGAAAAGTATGGCTGGAGTAGTTCCGCGAGCCAAATAATCATGAAAATTTCTCCTTTAAAGCAGCCACTACACGACTCATACCGGCACTGTTCGCGCCCTTGATCAACAAGGTATGAGCCTGCTCACTCTGTTGTTCCAGTTGCTGCTCGATGTAGGCGATCATGCTGTCATGTGAATCAAAATGAATGCCATTACAGACCTCACTGATCACTTTAGCGTCACAGCCGTACGTCAACACATGTTCAAAATTGAATGGGGCAGCATGTTCCCCGACTTGGCGGTGAAGTGCAAGGCTTTCATCGCCCAACTCCGCCATATTACCTAAAATAAGCCAGCGCTCTGCGGCGAAACTGCCGAGCAGATCCGCGGCGGCTTTCATCGCCGGTACACTGGCATTGTAACTGTCGTCAATCAGCTTCAGTTTGTCGCTCAGCGCGACAACTTCAACCCGTCCTTTAACGTTGGCCAACTGACTCAGCCCCTGCTGTATCTGCTCAACACTCGCGCCGAACTCACACGCCAGCGCTGTCGCGGCTAATGCGTTGGCAACATTGTGCTGACCAACGATGCCGAGACTGACATCGAATTGGGTGCCCGGTGTATGCAGACGAAACTGCGCCTCTCCGGCGGAGTTTAAGCGAATATCGCTGGCATAGTAGTCCGCCAGGGGATCGCTGAGCGAGAAGGTTTTGACCACCTTGTCTGACAGGACCTCGTCCCAGTAAGCGCCGCCGTTGCTGTCTAAGTTGACGATCGCCGTTTGGCCGGCCGCCAATCCCTGATAAATTTCGCCTTTGGCGCGTTTGACGCCATCAAGAGAGCCAAACCCTTCCAGGTGCGCTGCGGCCACATTGTTCACCAGAGCAACACTGGGTTTGACCAGCTGTGTAGTGTAAGCAATTTCACCCACGTGGTTTGCGCCAAGCTCAATCACGGCGAACTTGTCTTGCGGGCGCGAGCGCAGCAGCGTCAGCGGCACCCCAATGTCGTTATTAAAGTTACCGGCGGTAAACAACACTTCTCCCTGCGCCGCCAGAATACCAGCCACCATTTCTTTAACCGTGGTTTTGCCACAGCTACCGGTGATCGCCAGCGTCGGTGTCTGGCATTGTTGATGCACCCAGGCCGCGAGCGCACCCAGCGCCTGACGGGTATCCTCAACACAAAGTTGCGGCGCAGCAACGTCCAGCTTGCGGCTGACCAGCAGTGCCGCGGCACCAGCATCGATCGCCTGCGGAACAAAATCGTGGGCATCAAAACGCTCACCGCTCAGAGCGACAAACAGCGCACCAGCCTCGATGTGTCGGGTGTCCGTCGAAACACTGTGGATCTCACAGTTGGCGCCAATCAGTTCGGCATTCAATACTTCAGCAAGCTGAGTTAACGAGACAGTAATCATTCCTTCAGTCCTAACAGTGTCTGAGCAGATTCGCGATCTGAGTAATGGATGGTGTCATTGGCGATGATCTGATAATCCTCATGGCCTTTGCCGGCCAATAAGATGATGTCGTTAGCCGCTGCGTGCGTGAGGGCATGTTGCAACGCCTTGAAACGACTGTGCTGAACGATCGCGCTCTGAGGACGCTGCATACCTGCCAGCATATCCGTCATGATGGCGGCCGGGTCTTCACTGCGCGGATTATCATCGGTCAGGATCACGTGATCCGCCAGACGTTCGGCAATTTCTGCCATCATCGGCCGTTTGCCACAGTCGCGATCCCCACCACAGCCGAATATCCCCCACAGCTTGCCCTGACAGTGCACCCTCAGGGCGTTAAGCGCCTTCTCTAGCGCGTCCGGAGTATGAGCATAGTCGACCACTACTTTAGCTTTGTCAGTGGTTTGGAAGAGTTCCATCCGCCCGAGGACAGGTTTCAGTTGGGGCGCCGTCAGGATTAACTGCTGAATGTCAAAACCCAGACACATCAGACTGACGAATGCCAGCATCAGGTTAGACGCGTTAAATTCACCGATCAACGGCGCCTGCAAAGTGCCTGCGCCAAAACAGCCGTTGAATTGAATTTTGATACCACTTTCGGCATACCCGATCTGCTCGGCATAGACGGTGTGGTCGCCGCTCGTCTGCGCTTTGAGCGAGACGCGCACAGCGTTTGGCAACGCGTCGGCCCAATCGGCTCCGACCGGATCATCCACGTTGATCACTGCGTGCTGGCAGGAGTGTTCAGTGAACAGGCTGAATTTAGCCCGGGCATACTCTTCCATGCTGCCATGGTAATCAAGGTGATCACGACTGAGGTTAGAGAACACCCCGACCGCAAAGTTCAGCGCTTTGACTCGCTGCTGCACCAGACCATGAGAAGAGACCTCCAACGCGGTATATTCCGCGCCCTGTCGGGTGAGTTCACTTAACGAGCGTTGAATATCAATCGCGCTGCCAGTGGTGTTGGCCGCCGGTTTGAGAGCGTCCAAGAAGCCGTTCCCGGTCGTGCCCATCACCGCGGCACGCTTGCCCAGTAATGTCAGCCACTGTGCTATCAATTGGGTAATGGTGGTTTTACCGTTGGTACCGGTAACCCCGATCAGGGCATTGCCTTGGCTGGTGTACAAACGCCCGGCGAGATGTGACAGGTGTTGATTCAGATCCGCCAGGTAAATCACCGGAGCACGGTGCTGGCTGTCAATATAACCATGAGGATACCGCTCACACGCCTGCGCAATCACCGCCGCCGCGCCCTGTTCTATCGCGGCCGGGATAAAACGACGTCCGTCGACACTGTGACCGATCACAGCGACAAACACATCGCCAGTGGCCACTTTACGACTGTCCAGTTCCAAATGAGCAACGGGCATCGCGGCAAGGTGTGGATCATCCAAACGGATCCAGGGAGACAATAGCCCCGAAAGTGTGATTGCGGAAGTCATCCTGCTTCTCTCTTATTTTTCTTTAAATCGATTCTCGTCCGGTGCCACGTTCAGAATTTGCAGTGTGCCTTTCATGATTTCGGAAAAGACCGGACCTGCAACCGAACCACCGTAAAACTGGTCGCCTTGCGGTTCGTTCACCACGACCACCATGGCAACCCGAGGATTACTGACCGGCGCCAAGCCAGCGGTCAGAGCCACGTATTCATCACTGTAACCACCCACCGCAGCTTTGCGCGAGGTGCCGGTTTTGGCCGCCACACGATAGCCCGGCACGGCAGCTTTGGTCGCCGTACCGCCCGGCTGAGTCACCGATTCGAGCATGTTTAGCACCAGCTTGGCTTTGTCATGATCCATCACCTGACGTGACAAATCCTGATCATTGTTCTCAATAATATGGATCGGCTGGTACTTACCATAATTACCTAATGTGGCATACGCATGCGCCAGTTGCAGCGGCGTGATGGAAATACCGTAACCAAACGCCAGTGTAGCGATCTCAAATTGTGACCAACGTCGCCGGTTGGGGAAAATACCGGTGGTCTCTCCGACCAGATTCAGTCCGGACACTTCGCCAAAACCAATGGAGCTGTACATGCCAAGCAACGATTCCAGCGGCATCCCCAGCGCCAGCTTCGCCACCCCGATGTTGCTCGACTTTTTCAAGATGGTGCGCAAGTCCGCTTTGCCGACTTTCGAGGTATCCCGAACCCGGCTGCCACCGATGCGCATAATGCCGTACCCGGTATCGATCACGGTATCCTTGTTCGCGGTCCCGTTTTCCAAGGCGGCCAGAACCACAAACGGTTTAACCGTCGAGCCCGGTTCCATCGCATCTGTGATGATGCGGTTACGCATTTTAAACGGCTGACGATCTTCGCGATTATTGGGGTTATAAGACGGTGCGTTCACCATCGCCAGTACCGCCCCCGTTTTCACGTCCAGGATCACCGCCGAGCCGGACGTCGCACGATAATCGGCTACCGCCTGCTTGATCGCCCGGTACGCAATCGCCTGAATGCGCTGATCGATGGTCAGCTTGAGCGGTTTACCTTCTTCACGCTCTTCCAGTGAGATGTTCTCCACCACCCGGCCGTAACGATC
Source organism: Vibrio sp. V39_P1S14PM300 (assembly GCF_009904765.1). Lineage (NCBI taxonomy): Bacteria > Pseudomonadati > Pseudomonadota > Gammaproteobacteria > Vibrionales > Vibrionaceae > Vibrio > Vibrio sp. V39_P1S14PM300. Next base: position 12,024 of record NZ_WXWP01000353.1, on the reverse strand, counting down.
TTTCCGGATGATACGTTTGCCCGCCTCACCCGTGAGCCACTTGTCGTAGCTACGTTCCACGCCTTCCAGACCGTGACCATCAATGCCGGTCACACCGACTAAGTGTGCACTGACTTCTCCCGCCGGATAGTAACGCCGGGATTCGGCTTTCAGTCCGATACCAGGCAATTTAAGTTCGCGGATGTATTTGGCCATCGCCGGACTGACCTGACGCTGCAGGTAGATAAAGCGGCGTGTCTGATTCCCGTTGACCCGATCGATCAGATCCTGACGTTTCAGGCCGAGCACGTCCGCCAGCGCATACCAGCGTTCAATGTCTTTCAACCCACCTTGTTTAAAAATGGTTACCGGGTCGGCCCACACCGCTTGTACCGGCACACTGACCGCCAGCGGCTCTCCATTTCGATCAGAGATGATCCCACGGGCGGAATGGAGGGTCTTGGCTCGCACCGAGCGTAAATCGCCTTCGCGGATCAGGTTGTCCGGTTCAATGACCTGTATGTAAGCAATGCGTACGACCAGCACCGCAAAGGCTAAAAAGACAAAAAACAACACCAGGTAAAAACGCCACTGGATCAGAATCGGCTTATCTTCCAGGACTTTACGAGTATTGGACGGCTTCTTGGCCGGTTTGGCTTTTTTCTTGGTCATTTTAGCGTCACGATCACTTCTTTCTCGGAATCCGGACGTTGCATATCCAGCTCGTCTTTGGCCACAGACTGCACCCGGCTGTGCTCCGCCAGAGCGGTCTCTTCCAGCAACAGGTTACGCCACTCGTTATCGAGTCGTTCACGTTCAGCCTGCGCCACGTCTTTTTCTGAAATGGCCTCTCGGGTGTGGTGGGTCATAAACACAACGCCCATGGCGCTGGCGAAAATCAATATCAGCAGTAACATCGGGATGCGACCCACGGTCAGCAGATCCGCTCCAATCAATTTGGCCAGGTTAGGCGTGTCTTTACTCATGCGTGTTATAGTTTTTCAGCTATGCGCAGTACGGAACTGCGTGAACGAGGATTGAGTTCAATTTCCTGTTTGGACGGTTTGATCGCCTTACCAATGGCTTTCATGTTGGCACTGCCCAACGCCTGGATCTGTGCTTCTGTCATCGGAATACCGTGTGGAACTTGGGGGCCTTGGCTCTCTTTACGAATGAAGCGTTTAACCATACGGTCTTCGAGAGAGTGAAAGCTGATCACCGACAGACGCCCTTGCGGTGCCAAGATCTCCGCTGCCCCTTTCAGCGCGGTATCAATCTCTTCCAGCTCACTGTTGATGTAAATACGAAATGCCTGAAAGGCTCGGGTCGCCGGATGTTTTTTCTCTTTGAAGCTCTTTGGCGCCGCATCCGAGATCAATTTGGCCAGCTGACTGGTGCGTTTCAGTGGCTCGTTCTCTTCGTTTTCACGGTAAGCCACGATCGCCTTGGCAATGCGGCGCGCGTGCTTGTCTTCACCAAATTCACGGATCACCCAGGTAATGTCATCCAAATCCGCTTCCATCAACCACTGCGAGACCGGAATACCAGAGGTTGGATCCATACGCATATCCAGTGGTCCGTCTTTCATAAAACTGAAGCCACGTTCGGCGTCATCCAGTTGTGGTGACGATACCCCCAGGTCAAACAGGACACCATCGACTTTACCCGCCAAGCCATGTTGTTTGGCGTAGTGCGCGATTCCAGAAAACGGACCGTGCACAATCGTAAAACGAGGATCATCGATGGTTTTCGCTTCCGCGATCGCCTGAGGATCACGGTCAATGCTGTACAAACGACCGTTTTCCCCGAGCTGAGACAAGATGGTGCGACTATGGCCACCACGTCCGAACGTACCGTCGATGTAAATGCCGTCAGGTTTGATCGCCAGTCCCTCGATGGATTCGTGGAGCAATACGGAAATATGTTGGAAAGATTCGGTCATCGTTATCTCGTCTAGCTTGGGCTGAACCATGAAAACAGGTAAAGGTTAAGTGTACTGATTTAGTACTATATCGCCACTGCTATCGCTGCCATCACGTGATATTGCGCTAAGTTTAGTGGCTTCAGAAACATTTTCGTCAGTAAAAAGCAAAAAACCCATCATAACCGAAAAGTTACGATGGGTCTGAATAGTGGGAGTCGACCTGTAAGCCGGGTTCTGTTCCGCTTGCGCGGCAGTAGCCATTCGTCTAGGCCAGCAATCGCTCACTGGCTCAAGCAACCTACCCGCCTCCTTACGCGAGCAACGCAATGTGGAGGCCTATTTGGTCTTGCTCCGGGTGGAGTTTACCTTGCAACGAACTGTTGCCAGTCGTCCGGTGCGCTCTTACCGCACCCTTTCACCCTTACCTGATCCCTTACGGGCCATCGGCGGTCTTCTCTCTGCTGCACTTGTCGTAGGCTTGCGCCCCCCAGGCGTTACCTGGCACCCTGCTCTATGGAGCCCGGACTTTCCTCCCCTCCATCAGTCTCCCCAACACTAGGCTGAAGACATCAATGAAGCAGCGACTACCCGGTCGACTCCGAGGGCGGATTGTATAGAGTTCTGTGACGGGTGTCTAGGAAGATCAGGCCTGGATAGCACTTTCCGCCTTAAGCGAGCAAAGTTTCACCAATAGCGCGCAAAATCTCACCCTTGTGACACTTAACCTAAATGTTCCAGGCCCCACTTATACAAAGCGTTTTTCTTCACGCTGTAGATTTCCGCCGCCAGGGCCGCCGCTTTCTTAAGGGGCAGTTCCTGAGTCAGAATCGCCAGCGTGCGGGTCGCTTCTTCCGGCAAACTGCCATCTGAACTGGCCCGGTACCCATGCACCAGCAGCACCATCTCACCCCTCTGTTGATTGTCATCCGCGGCCACCCATTCAACCAATTCAGCCAATGGCATACCCTGAATGGTTTCAAAGGTTTTGGTCAGCTCACGGGCCAGCACCACCTCACGCTCCGGGCCGAGGACCGCCAGCATGTCCTGCAGAGAATCCGTGATCCGATGTGGTGATTCATAAAAAATGCAGGTGCGCTCCGCTTTGGCAATTTCAAGAAATTTGTCTTTACGCCCTTTGCTCTTCGCCGGTAAGAAACCTTCGAAACTGAAACGATCCGACGGCAATCCTGAGGCACTTAACGCAGTAATGACGGCGCACGCACCCGGTAATGGCACAACTTTGACGCCTGCCTGACGACATTGCGATACCAGATGGTACCCTGGATCACTAATAAGTGGCGTGCCGGCGTCTGACACCAAAGCGATGGATTGCCCGGCGAGCAATTTTTCGACTAAGACTTGTGCTTTTTGCTGTTCATTGTGATCATGTAGCGCATAGGTCTTCGTTTGAATATTGAAGTGAGACAGCAACTTCCCTGTATGGCGGGTGTCTTCGGCAGCAATCAGGTCCACTCCGTTCAGCACGTCCAGTGCGCGGTGTGTGATGTCGCCCAGGTTACCAATTGGCGTCGGGACGATATAAAGAGTCGGGACGTCCATTGGCAAAGTTTTATTATCTGTCATTTGTTTACCATCACTTCAACGATTAATATAGAAACAATTTTACACGCAAAATAAAGAACTCATGGCTATGAAAAACCACAAGAGAGTCAGTGTACCACGCTTACTCACTCCTGTTGCATTAGCAATTACACTGGCAGCTTGTTCGTCTACGCCTTCCACATCGGACGTGGACATCACCTCTGCCCCGACTCAATCCGCCCAGCGTTACCTGATGCAGGCCGACAGTACACAAGGCAGCATCCAGAACGATTGGTTAATCCTGGCGCTGAAAGCCGCTATTCAGGCGGGCGACACTCAGCAAGCGGAATTGATCGTTAACCGCCTGTCAAAGCAGCAGCTCAGCGACGCCCAGCAGGCCGAATGGCAATTGGCTCGTGCGCAACTGTTGGTGACGCAAGAGCGTTACCCACAAGCGCTGAAACAGCTGAATTTTCAGCCAAGCTGGCAACTGGATGATCAGCAGTGGCTGGAATACCATCAGTTGCGCGCCGAGTTACTGACCCGTCAGGGAAAATATTTCGATGCCAGTCGTGAGCTGACACTGGCCTCGCCATATTTAATTCCAAGCCAGCAGCCGATGTTGTCTGAGCAAATCTGGAGCAACCTGACCAAGTACAAAACTGACGACATTACCGAGCTGGCGGCCGCGCCGAACGAAGCTGTACTCGATGGCTGGCTGCAACTGGCGGTGTACGCGAAAACCATGACCAGCGATATTCCTCAGTTGAAAAATACTCTGGAAAAGTGGCTGGCAGAAAACCCGAATCATCCGGCGGCCCAGTACACACCTCAATCTCTGACCAACATCCTGGCGCTGGACATTATCAAGCCAGTGAATTCCGCACTGCTGCTGCCGCTTTCCGGCAAATACGCCAAACAGGCGCAACTGATCCGCGATGGATTCATGATGAAAATGATGAACGATCCTAACCGCGATCCAAACGCCTCACTGACGGTGATCGATACCAACACCAACTCTGCCGAACAGATCAAACAGACGCTGGTGCAGAAAAACATCGATTTCATCGTCGGTCCGTTAACCAAAGAAAACGTTGAAGACCTGCAACGTGAACAGAGCAGCCTGCCAGCGCCTATCCCAACACTGGCGCTGAACATTCCGGATCAACTCGAAGATGGCCCGGGCGTGTGCTATTTGGCGCTTTCCCCTGAACAGGAAGTGGCTCAGGCTGCCAAACACCTGCACGAGCTAGGCTACCAGTTTCCACTGCTCCTGGCACCGAAAGGTCGTTTGGGTGAACGCGTAACAGAAGCGTTTGAAAAAGAGTGGCGAAAATACAGCCCGAATAAAGTGGCGGTCAGCCTATTTGGTGATAAACGTCAGCTACAACGCAACATCAACACGGTTTTTGGCCTGCAAGACAGTCAACAACGTATCACTCAGATGCAATCCCTGATGCGCCGTTCACTGGAATCCCAGCCGCGCAGCCGTCGTGACATCGACGCGGTGTATATTGTGGCCAAAAGCTCCGAGCTGACACTGATCAAGCCATTTATCGAAGTCGCCATCAACCCGGATACCGCGCCACCGAAGCTGTTCGCTAACTCCAGCAGCAACAACGGCCGTAAACAGTATGAAGACCTGACCGGTGTTGCTTACAGCGATATTCCACTGCTGATCTCACCCGATCCACAAACAGCCGAGCAAATGGCGGAGCTGTGGCCACGTGAGTCCAACGTCGAGAAGCGTCTCAAAGCGATGGGCATGGACGCGTATACTCTGATGGAAGAGCTGCCACAAATGAAAGTGGTGTCTGGCTACACGGTGGATGGCCAAACCGGCATCCTGAGCATCGACTCACAGTGCGTCGTTCAGCGTGAAATCAGTTGGGGTGAGTACGGGAAAGCAACCCCAGTAACGACGACCGGCAGCGATGATATTGCCACGGACGAGTTGCCAACGGCGGAACCGGATGAAACTGCTGAAGAGCTTGAGCCGTCGCTCTAAAGGCGATCACTACGAGACCGCAGCCAAAGAGTATTTACTTGGTTGCGGTCTGTCATTAATTGAGAGAAACTTTAGCGCCAGAACGGGTGAGATCGATCTGATCATGCGTGACGGTGATACCATCGTCTTCGTAGAGGTACGCTACCGTACTCATCAGAACTTTGGCCACGCGGCGGAAACGGTTACGTATCAGAAAATGCAAAAGCTGATCCGGACAGCAACCCGTTGGCTACAAACCCAGAACCTTTCGGTTCACACAACCGACTTTCGGTTTGACGTCGTTGCTATTCATGATAACGGCAAGCAAACTGACTGGATAAAAAACGCAATAGTTCAAGGATAATCAATGCTCGACAGCATTAAAGACAGTTTCAAAGAAAGCATTCAAATTCAAATCGCGGCAGCCGAAGCGCTGCCTGATGCCATTACCCATGGGGCTCAGGCCATGGTCACCAGCCTACTCAACGGCAATAAAATACTCTGTTGCGGCAATGGCGGCTCCTCTTCGAATGCTCAACAGTTTGTCTCTTGCCTGCTCAATCGCTTTGAAACCGAACGTCCCAGTCTGCCGGGCATGGCACTGACCGCTGACAATACCACGCTCACGGCGGTCGCCAACGACTATCATTATGAAGAGATCTTCTCCAAACAAGTACGTGCATTCGGTCAGCCGGGTGACATTTTACTGGCAATATCCACCAGCGGTAACAGTAAGAACATCATCAAAGCGATGGAAGCGGCAGTGACTCGCGACATGACCATCATCGCTTTGACCGGCAAAGACGGCGGTGAAATGGCCGGGTTACTGGGCGAAAATGATGTGGAAATTCGGATTCCATCTCACAGAACCGCCAGAATTCACGAAGTCCATATGGTGACGTTGCACTGCTTGTGCGATCTTATCGATCAAGTTCTGTTTCCGACACACGAAGAGTAATGATGAAAAGCCTAAAAACCTTGCTACTGACTGCGGTTATCCTGTCGACCTCCGGGTGTGCGGGATTATTTGTCGCTGGTGCGGCAACCACCGCCAACATTGTGACCGATCCCCGTTCAACGCAGGAGATCTGGAATGACAACAACATTGAGTTTGAAGTCGCCGGTATTGGTAACAAAGCGCCGTACACTGGCAATGTGCGCATTGTGGCCAGTTCCTACAACGGCACTGTGGTTCTGATGGGACAAGCTCGTAACCAGGAGTTACTCGATCAGTTCGTTGCACAGGCTCGTGACGTCAAGGGCGTCAAAACCATCTACAATCAAGTCCGGATCAAAGCACCACTCTCGGTTGGCGAAATCAGCCATGACAGCTGGATCACCACCAAAGTGAAGTCGTCGCTACTGGCTGACAGCGAGCTGACTACCGTCAAAATCAAGGTCATTACCGAGGACAAAGAAGTCTTTTTGCTGGGCTACGTCAAACGTGCGCACGCCGATAAAGCCGTCAACATCGCCCGAAATATCTCTGGTGTAAAGCAAGTCATCAAAGCGTTTGAATACGCCGACTGACGCTTAAATGAAGTCGATAAAAAAGCAGCGCTAATGCGCTGCTTTTTTTATTTCACGACTCTCAAACTCGGCCGTCCTTTGGGACGTGGTGCTTCGTCATCATCGTCGTCCGTGGTCTGGTTTTCCGCCGAGGTCGCTACAGTCAGACCTGTGGCTTCCGCTTCTTCAGCCAGCTCTTCCAGCGCTTCATCTTCATAAGCGATGTCGTAAGCTGGCTCAGGCTCAAACATGGTCCCTGCCCCATTTTCGCGGGCATAAATCGCCTGCACCGCGTATAGAGGCACAATCACCGAATGAGGACGTCCGCCGAAACGGGCGTTGAAGGTAATCACTTCGTTCCCCAGTTCCAGATTACCGACCGCTCGCGGAGCGAGATTGAGGATGATCTGGCCATCCTGGATAAACTCAACCGGAACCCGAACCCCAGGTAAAGTGGCATCCACCACTAAGTGAGGCGTCAGATCGTTGTCAACCAACCAGTCATAAAACGCGCGCAGCATGTATGGGCGACGCGGAGTCATTTGGGCAATATCCATCGATTCTGTTAGCGAGCTAGGCGCATTTCTCGTTCAGCTTCAGTCAGTGAAGCCAGGAATGAATCACGTTCAAATACGCGGTTCATGTAAACTTTCAGTTCTTTTGAACCCGGACCTGTCAACTCAATACCCAGTACAGGCAAACGCCACAACAGCGGAGCCAGGTAACAGTCGATCAGGCTGAATTCTTCACTCATGAAGTATTCGTATTCAGCGAAAACCGGCGCCAGAGTCAGCAGGTCGTTGCGCAGTTTGTTACGCGCAGCTTCCGATTCTTCCGCAGTGCCTTTCACCACTTTCTCAGCCAGTGAGTACCAGTTTTTCTCAATACGGTAGATCATCAGACGGCTATTACCGCGGGCAACCGGGTAAACAGGCATCAGTGGTGGGTGAGGAAAACGCTCATCCAGGTATTCCATGATGATCTTCGAATCGTACAGCGCAAGCTCACGGTCAACCAGCGTTGGCACTGTCTTGTATGGATTCAACTCAATCAGCTCAGCAGGCAGATTCGCTTCATCAACAAGTTCAACTTCTACACTGACGCCTTTCTCAGCCAGTACAATGCGTACCTGATGGCTATACATATCAGATGCGCTTGAAAATAGAGTCATCACAGAACGTTTATTGGCAGCTACAGCCATGGAGCCCTCCAGCACACTTACTTAAATAAAAACAATGGAGGCTAAGCCTCCATTGTAAACGTTAAAACGCGGAAATTAGCACGGTATGATAGCACAATTAGTGCACATCGCGCCAATACTCTTTCTTGAGTAACACGACCACGATGGTCAGCAGAACCAAGAAGCCCATCACCCACCAGCCCAGAGCATGACGCTCGAGCTTGACCGGGTCACCGGAGTACTCCAGAAAGTTCACCAGATCACGGACCGCTCTGTCGTACTCTTCGGTATGCAGCTCACCCGTTCCGTCGGTTTTGGTACCAACCACGACTTTATGCTCTTCACCATCCACCATTTTGGTTTCAAACACGGGCTGCGGAATCCCCTGCAGCTCTTCCAACACGTGAGGCATGCCCACGCTCGGGAAAACGATGTTATTCACCCCAAACGGACGAGACGGATCGGCGTAAAATGAACGCAGGTAAGTATACAGCCAATCGGTACCACGCACGCGGGCCACCAGCGTCAAATCTGGTGGTGGCGCGCCAAACCACTTCGCAGCCGACTCTTCAGGAATGGCATTTTCCATCAAGTCACCAATTTTCGCTTCAGGATTGAAAATCAGGTTTTCTTTCATCAGATCAGCCGGAATGCCGAGGTCAGTCGCAACACGCTCATAGCGTTGATATTGCGCCGAGTGACAGCCAAAACAGTAGTTCATAAACAGTTTGGCACCGTTTTGCAGTGATGCCTCATCCGTCAGATCGTTGTTGGCTTGGTCCAACGGCACCTTCGCACCAGCAGCCATCGCCAGAGATGGCAGCAAAGCAAATAAAACTACAATCCATTTCTTCATTTGAAATTCACCCTCTCTGGTAATGGTTTGGTCGCTTCATTCTTGCTGTAGAAGAACAGCAGCACGAAGAACATGAAGTAACCTAAGCTAAAGATCTGCGCCAGCAGTGTGTATGTTGGAGTCGCAGGCAGCGCCCCCAGAATACCCAGCGCGATAAAGCAGATGGTGAACTGAATGATATTGATCAAATGAAGCTTGCTACGGTAACGGTAAGAACGCACTTTACAACGATCCAACCAAGGCAGCACAAACAGAACCACAATGGATGCCCCCATTGCGATAACACCCAGCAGCTTGTCCGGTACCGCACGCAGAATCGCGTAGAACGGTGTGAAGTACCAAACCGGTGCAATGTGCTCAGGCGTTTTCAGCGGGTTTGCCGCTTCAAAGTTAGGTGGCTCAAGGAAGTAACCGCCCATCTCTGGGTTAAAGAACAAGACATAACAGAACAGGAACAGGAAGCCTGCCACACCCACCAAATCCTTAACCGTACCGTACGGATGGAAAGGAATCGAATCGATGATGTCGTATTTCTTAGTGTAGTACTCGTGGAACTTGAACTGGCTCTGGTAATCGTCGCCCATAGAGCCTTTCGGCAGCTTAGTTTCGATGCCATCCGGGTTGTTAGAACCCACCTCATGCAGCGCCAGCACGTGCAGCACGATCAAGAGCAGCAATACGATCGGTAGTGCGATTACATGCAGAGCAAAGAAACGGTTCAGCGTCGCGCCGGAGATTACGTAGTCGCCACGAATCCATAGTGTCAGATCGTCACCGATCACAGGAATCGCACCAAACAGAGAAATGATCACCTGAGCGCCCCAGTAGGACATCTGCCCCCATGGCAACAGGTAACCCATAAAGGCTTCTGCCATCAGAACCAGGAAGATCAGCATACCGAACAACCACAGCAGCTCACGCGGCTTCTGGTATGAGCCGTAGATAAGTCCACGGAACATGTGCAGATACACCACAATAAAGAACGCCGATGCGCCAGTGGAGTGCATGTAACGCAGCAGCCAGCCGTATTCCACATCACGCATGATGTATTCGATAGAAGCAAACGCGCCGTCGCCGGACGGAACATAGTTCATAGTCAACCAGATACCCGTTAGGATCTGGTTAACCAGGACAAGCATTGCCAGTGAGCCAAACAAGTACCAGAAGTTGAAGTTCTTCGGCATTGGATACTCAGAAAGGTGTTTCTTGTACGCATTCATTGCGGGTATGCGTTTTTCTACCCAATCAAGTAGAGCTTGCATTATGCCTCCCCAGTTTCATCAATACCGATAATGATTTTGGTATCACTCAGGTACATGTGCTTAGGCACCACCAAGTTCAGCGGCGCGGGCACCCCCTGGAAGACTCGGCCAGCCATATCAAACTTCGAACCGTGACACGGACAGAAGAAACCTGACTTCACACCCTGAACCTGTTCGCTGAAACTGTCTGGTAAATAGGTAGGCGAACACCCCAGGTGAGTACAGATACCAACCGCGATGAAATACTCGGGTTTGATCGAACGGTACTCATTCTGAGCGTAATCCGGTTGCTGTGCTTCTTCTGAAGAAGGATCACGTAATTGACCGTCGATGACCTTCAGGCCGTCAACGATAGACTGTGCACGTCGAACCACCCATACAGGCTTACCACGCCACTCGACACGAACCATCTGCCCTTCTTCCAGTTTGCTGACATCAACTTCAACTGGGGCACCGGCAGCTTTCGCTTTGGCACTCGGGTTCCAGGACTTAATAAAAGGAACGGCGACAGCAGCTGCTCCAAGACCACCAACAACCGCCGTTGTTGCCGTCAAGAAACGTCTGCGACCGTTATTTAAAGGCGCATTGCTCATCCAACATTCTCCCATTTGCTCCTTATGGATTATCGTTATTCCGATGACAGAGCATGGCTAACAAAATACGATTTTCGTTGTATTTATTTGATGGGAAATGATAAATAAAACCCTACTTTTTGACAAGATAAAGCTACCTTTTTGTAACATTTGTGAAGTAAATCGCTTGTGAGGTCACAAAAGGGAGATAAGTGAAACAAAGCAGAATAAACGGCCGTTCGGGAGAGGATTTTCTTCGAGCAAAAAACAAAAAAGCCTGGCAAAAATGCCAGGCTTTTGACCCACAATCCGATATAAAAATCGGAGCGTTCTCTTTTCGTAAAAAGAGATTAACGCTTAGAGAATTGTGGACGACGACGTGCTTTACGCAGACCCACTTTCTTACGTTCAACGCGACGAGCGTCACGAGTAACGTAACCAGCGGCACGTAGAGCAGGACGTAGAGACTCATCGTATTCCATCAGAGCGCGAGTGATACCGTGACGGATAGCACCTGCTTGACCTGAAATACCGCCACCTTTAACAGTAACGTATAGGTCCAGTTTCTCAGTCATTTCAACTAGCTCAAGAGGTTGTTTAACAACCATGCGAGAAGTTGGACGACCGAAGTACTCATCAAGGCTACGCTTGTTGATTACGATGTTGCCGCTGCCTGGTTTGATGAAAACACGTGCAGCTGAGCTTTTGCGACGGCCAGTGCCGTAGTATTGATTCTCTGCCATTTCCGAAATCCCCGATTAGATGTCCAGTACTTGTGGTTGTTGAGCAGCATGGTTGTGCTCAGCGCCAGCGTAAACTTTCAGCTTACGGTACATAGCACGGCCAAGAGGACCACGTGGAAGCATGCCTTTAACCGCTAGTTCAAGAGCCATCTCAGGCTTACGATCGATCAGCTTTTCAAAAGTGATTGATTTTAGGCCGCCTGGGAACTCAGAGTGACGGTAGTACACTTTGTTTTTAGCTTTGTTGCCTGTTACAGCAACTTTCTCAGCGTTGATAACGATGATGTAATCACCAGTGTCAACGTGAGGAGTGTATTCAGCTTTGTGTTTGCCACGTAGGCGAGATGCAATTTCACTTGCTAGACGACCTAGAGTTTTACCCTCAGCGTCTACAACGTACCAGTCGCGTTTTACAGTTTCTGGTTTAGCAACGAAAGTTTTCATGCTAATAATAACCCGTTAATTTAAAT
>NZ_WXWP01000293.1:0-7599 GCF_009904765.1 Vibrio sp. V39_P1S14PM300 | reverse complement strand
CTGTAATATAAATGTCACCTAAACGAAATAATATGACACCAGCGTATAAATGGTAGAGGAAGACATGGCAAAGGCCGAATTTTCATTGCAGGAACGCGATAGAAAGCGATTGGTGAAAGATCGTCTGGTTCGCGCGGCCGTGTCTTTTGGTGGCGTCAGTGTATTGGCGGCGCTGGTGTTGATCTTTATCTATCTGGCGATGATCGTGTTGCCTCTGTTTTCCGACGCCAAAATTCATCCCAACCAGGCTCAAACATCGATCTCGATCAGTGATCCCGTATTCATCGGTTTGGATGACAGTGGCGAACTGGCGTATACCTTATCCGCTGAAGGACAACTTGATTTCTGGGCAATGACGTCGCCTGCCAGCGCGGCGCAATATTCTGAACAGGTCGCGCCGCCAGGGAGTCTGTTCGCCCGTGGCCTGCCCTCTTCGGGGTGGCTTGCCGCCGCCACTTCGCAAGGTCATCTGACGATATTCAAACCACAACCCGCCGGGCTGAACAGTCCGTCAGGGCAATCACCATCACCGAAAGTTGTACGTTATCCTCAGGCCGACAAACTGACACTGACGTTTGGCAGCCAGCAACTCAAGCAGTTTGTGTTTGGCGTGTCTGGCCGAACACCGACCGCGGCCGGGTATTTTGATGACTACAGTGTGGCGGTCAAATGGCTGGATGCTCAGCAGCGGATCCATCAGTTTGTTTTTCCAACCCCATTCATCGGCCTGGATCAGATGTTGCTGACACCGGATGGCCAAACGCTGTATCTGCGCACCGGTTCGGAACTGGTGGTGGCCCGGCGTCACCAGAGCGGGTATGCGGTGCGCGAAGTGGTGGATCTGAGCGACGGAGCCACCCGCCATGGCGTAACGGATGTGACGCTGCTGTCCGGCGCGTACTCGTTATTGGTGACGCATAAAGATGGCCTCGTCACACAGTGGTTCGATGTTCTCAAAGATCAACAGCGTCATCTTACCCAGATCCGCTCGTTCAAACTCGCGTCACAGTTGAAATTGTTGCTGCCGGATACCTATCGTAAGGGCTTCTACAGTTTTTATCTGAATGGGACGGTGCAGAGTCATTACACGACCAGTGAAAAGCTGGTGTTGTTTGATCGCGCCTACACTCAGGCACCGCAACTGACGGCGATGTCGAACAATGAACGTTTTTTACTCACGTATCTCGATGGGCTGTTGAGCGTTGCAAAAGTCGACAACGGCTATCCGGAAATTTCGCTATCTTCGTTGTGGCAAAAAGTCTGGTATGAAAGTTATCCTGAGCCGCAATATGTGTGGCAGACCACTTCTGCCAGTGATGATTTTGAAGCCAAGTTCAGCCTGATACCGATCGCGTTTGGTACCCTGAAAGCGGCCGCTTACGCGATGTTGTTTGCGGTGCCGATTGCCATTCTCGGTGCAATATACACGGCGTATTTTATGTCCCCCCGTTTGCGTCGTGTGGTTAAACCGACGGTCGAACTGATGGAAGCGTTACCGACCGTGATCATTGGTTTTCTGGCTGGGCTCTGGTTTGCACCCATTGTCGAAACACACCTGACGGCAGTGTTCGTTCTGCTGGTTTTTCTGCCGCTGGCCACGGTGGTGGTCGGGGCGGTATACCAACTGCTCCCGACCCGATGGACGGGGCGTTTACCTAATGGCTGGCATGTGTTGATTCTGATGCCCGTGCTGGTGATCCTGACTACATTGCTGATGCTCAACAGCGCCCAGTTGGAAGACGGGTTGTTTCACGGTGACATTCGCGTATTTCTCGCCAGCCATGGCATCGACTATGATCAGCGTAACGCGCTGGTGGTGGGCTTTGCGATGGGATTTGCGGTGATACCGACCATTTTTACCATCGCAGAAGATGCGATTTTCTCTGTGCCCAAGCACTTGTCTGACGGCTCGCTCGCCCTGGGTGCTACGCCCTGGCAGACGTTGATTCATGTGGTGTTACTGACCGCCAGCCCGGGGATTTTCTCAGCCGTCATGATGGGGCTGGGCCGTGCTGTGGGGGAAACCATGATTGTGCTGATGGCGACCGGAAACACCCCCATTATGGATTGGAACATTCTCGAAGGCATGCGCACGCTATCCGCCACCATTGCGGTTGAAATGCCCGAGTCTGAAGTGGGCAGCTCGCATTTCCGGATTCTGTTCCTCGCGGCGCTGATTTTGCTGATGTTCACGTTTGCTGCCAACTCTCTGGCGGAATGGGTAAGACAACGATTAAGAGATAAGTACCGTGCGCTGTAACCTAACATTCGATTTTGAACTTAGCGGGGCCGGCCGTGTTTAACTGGCTAAGAAGTGGCACGCCATGGGTATGGCTGACTGGCGGGGCGGTCAGTGCCAGCCTGTTGTCAGTACTCGGCCTGTTGCTGCTGATCGGCTGGAAGGGCTTGTCCTATTTCTGGCCGGCTCCCTTGTATGAATGGAAAACCACCTCAGGCAGTACTATGGTCGGGCAGTTGTATGCCCGCGAATCCGTGCCGGTGAATCACTTGGTGGAGATGAAAAAGCACCTGCCATCATCGGTGATTGAAGAGGGACTGGTCGATCGACTCAGCATCAAAGTGGCCAACCGAGATATATTTCCGGCCGATTTTATTTCCGTACTGGATGTGGATATTGCGTCGCGCCGTCAGCCGTCCGGCTGGGCGGTGGTCGAACGTACCCGCAGCGGTGACTTTTTTGCTAAACCGGTGGCGTACGTGAGCGCCGGAGTCAGCGAAAGCAGCGATATCTCGGAGCGGATTGAACTTGGGCTGGACAAAGCGCAGCAGCTGCGTGAAGCAATTGAACGGGTGATTGCCAAGGAAATTCGCATCATCAGTGGCTTGAGTGAAAAGCTGCGCCTGGAGCATCGCCGCCGAGAGTTGAATCACCGCCTCGATGCGGCCTACCAGACTCAGTATGAGCAGCGTCAGGCACAATTTAAGGCGCAATTGCAGACCGCAGAAGCCAAGCTGGACGGCCTGCGCAGTCAGCTCAATCATGACGCATTGGTTGTGGAAGACATGACGGGTAAACGGCATGTGATTCCATTGAGCGACATTCTTGATCTCTGGTATCCCAATGACATGCACCTGCTGGCGAAAGTCGCGCAGTGGGGCAAGCAGATGTGGAAGTTTCTCGCCGATGATCCGCGAGAGTCCAACTCCGAGGGGGGGGTGTTTCCGGCGATATTTGGCACCGTACTGCTGGTGATCATCATGTCGATCATCGTGATGCCGCTTGGGGTTCTGGCTGCGGTGTATCTGCATGAATACGCGAAAAATAATTGGTTTACTCGGGTGATTCGCGTCGCGGTTATCAATCTGGCGGGTGTGCCGTCCATTGTTTACGGGGTGTTTGGGCTGGGCTTTTTTGTCTATACCTTAGGTGGGTCGATCGATGCGCTGTTTTACTCCGAGCGTTTGCCCGCACCGACGTTTGGCACGCCGGGGCTGCTGTGGTCTGCGTTAACGCTGGCGGTCCTGACGCTGCCGGTGGTGATTGTGGCCACTGAAGAGGGTCTGACCCGGATTCCGGTGTCAGTACGTCATGGCTCACTGGCCCTCGGCGCGACTCAGTTTGAAACGCTGTGGCGTATCGTATTACCGATGGCGAGTCCGGCCATCATTACCGGCTTGGTGCTGGCCGTGGCGCGCGCTGCAGGCGAGGTTGCCCCATTGATGCTGGTGGGGGCGGTCAAGCTGGCTTCCAGCTTGCCAGTCGACAGTCAGTTTCCGTTTTTGCATCTCGAACGTAAGTTCATGCATCTCGGTTTTCATATTTATGACGTCGGTTTCCAGACCACCAATATTGAAGCGGCGCGTCCACTGGTGTACGCAACCTCATTTTTACTGGTCACCGTGATTGTCGGTCTGAATCTGACGGCGATCAGCATCCGCAATAATTTGCGGGAAAAATACCGAACATTGGGACAAGATTAAGCATGTTTTCAGTCAATCAAACCCTCGGGTATCAGCCCCCGATCGACGTCAACAACCTCAGTGATGAGCAGACGGCCATCGCGATTGAGCAGTTGAGCTTGTTCTACCAGAGCGCTCAGGCGTTGAGTGACATCTCCATGCGCATTCCGAAAGGGCAGGTGACGGCTTTCATCGGCCCCTCCGGCTGCGGGAAATCGACCTTGCTGCGCTGCATTAACCGTATGAATGATCTGGTCGAAGGGTGTCGGGTCGAAGGTAAAGTCAAACTGCACGGCAAAAATGTCTATCATCCGACCGTGGATGTCGCCACCTTGCGCCGCCGGGTCGGAATGGTCTTCCAGCGCCCGAATCCATTCCCGAAATCGATTTATGAAAACGTGGTGTACGGGCTGCGTCTGCAGGGCATCCGCAACAGTCGTACTCTTGATGATGCCGTTGAACGTTCACTGCGTGCTGCTGCGTTGTGGGAGGAAGTGAAAGATCGACTCAACGAGAATGCGTTTGGCTTGTCCGGTGGTCAGCAACAGCGTCTGGTGATAGCCCGGGCGATTGCGATTGAACCGGAAGTGCTGCTGCTGGATGAGCCTACTTCGGCCCTGGATCCGATCTCGACTCTGACGATCGAAGAGCTTATCAATGATCTCAAAACCAAATATACCGTGGTGATCGTCACGCACAACATGCAACAGGCGGCCCGAGTCAGTGATCACACGGCGTTTATTCATATGGGTAAATTGGTGGAATATTCGGATACCGACTCCATCTTTACCTCGCCGATGAAAAAGCAGACCGAAGACTATATTACCGGTCGTTACGGTTAAGCGATTTACATTGGTGAGGTTTCACGATACACATGAGCTATCCTGATCTATAACAAGCAACACAATAGGGAATTCTATGCATTTCGGTCGTCACATTTCCGGTCAGTTTAACGTTGAGCTGGAATCGATCCGTACCCATGTTCTGACCATGGGCGGATTGGTGGAACAGCAATTGTCGTTTGCGATGCAGGCACTGCACAAGGAAGACATTGAACTGGCGCGTAAAGTGGTACGTGATGATCACAAAGTGAATGCAATGGAAGTCTCCATCGACGAGGCGTGTACCCGTATCATTGCCAAGCGTCAGCCGACGGCGAAAGATCTGCGCCTTATCATGGCGATCATCAAGACCATCACGGATCTGGAGCGTATTGGTGATGTGGCGACCAAAATTGCGTACGTGGCGATTGAAAGCCCTTCCTCCCAAGAGGGGCAGTTTAATGTATCGCTTGAGCCACTGTGTCGTCAGGCAATCACTATGCTGCATCAAGTTTTGGATGCCTTTGCGCGCATGGACGTCGATGCCGCCGCCAATGTTCACAAACTCGATGATAAGCTCGATGCGGAATACGAGGCGGTGATCCGCCAGTTGATGACTTACATGATGGAAGACCCGAAAAACATTCCGCATATTCTTCAGGTCATGTGGTCGGCTCGTGCCATTGAACGGGTCGGAGATCGTTGTCAGAACATCTGTGAGTACATCATCTATTTTGTCAAAGGCAAAGATGTCCGCCATCTGGGGGATCAGAGCATCGACGACGCGCTGCGTTAATATTTTTGCGGGACAAACGTTTGTTCGTCCTCAGGCGCACGTACACAACCCTGTTTGTTGACTTCAGTCAAGTCAATCTCCGGATAGTCAATGCGCTGATATTCAATCTGGCTGAGCAAGTGACTGATGCAGTTTAGTCGGGCGCGCTTTTTGTTATCAGAAGGCACCACCCACCAGGGGCACTGTTTGGTGTCGGTGTGGGCAAACATTTTGTCTTTGGCCTCAGAGTACTCCGCCCAGCGGCTGCGTGACTCCAAATCCATTGCACTGAACTTCCAGCGTTTGATCGGGGTGTGGATACGATCAAGAAACCGTTTTTCCTGCTCTTCATCGGACACCGAAAACCAGTATTTGATCAAAATGATGCCAGAGCGCTGCAGCATGCGTTCGAATTCCGGACAGGAATACAGAAATTCGTCATACTGCTCGTCGGTGCAAAATCCCATGACTTTTTCAACGCCGGCACGGTTATACCAGCTGCGGTCAAACAGGACAATTTCGCCCGCGGATGGCAGGTGAGCGACATAGCGCTGAAAATACCACTGAGTCTTTTCTTTTTCGGTCGGAGCCGGCAGTGCGGCCACTCGGCACACCCTGGGATTGAGCTTCTCAGTGATCCGTTTGATCGCGCCGCCTTTGCCTGCCGCGTCACGGCCCTCGAAAATCACCACTACTTTAAGCCCCTGCAGGCGTACCCACTCTTGCAGCTTGACCAGCTCGACCTGAAGCCGTTTGAGCTCTTTCTCATAGAGTTTCTTTCCTAGCTTATTACTCATCGCACTCTCCTTAACGCTTACCTTTACAGTAGCATCAGTCAAAGAAAGTGTGGTGAGTGAGGTTTAAAACTTGAGAGCTTTTGCTACCTTTTCAATTGCTTGCGGGTTGGTCACTGGCACAACAAAATCATCCGTGCCAGTGTCACCCATTCGGGCACGGTCTGCGACCAACTGCATGTGGCTAGGGCGCTGAGATTTTCCGGACAGGTGTACCTGACGCACGCCGCTGAGAGTAACAATTTCTCTGACGTTGCCAGCGTTAAGCCCGGCTCCGGCCATGATGGCGATTCGTTCACCGGCCTGTGCGACCATCTGATGCAGGACCTGGACTCCGGACTGTGCATCGGCGGCTTGACCAGACGTCAGGACGCGTTCACACCCCAGCGCAATGATGTCCTCCAGCGCCCGGTGGACATCACGGCATTGGTCGATGGCGCGGTGAAAGGTCATCCCCAGTCCATGTAGCTGGGCTCGCTCTGCTAACTGATGCGCCTGATCAATGTCGATATGCCCGTCGCGATCCAACACACCGAAGACGATGCCTTGCAAACCGGCCGATGCTGCCGCGTCAATGTCGAGCAGCATGGCGTTGAGATCGTTCTGCTGATAGAGAAAGTCACCTTGGCGCGGACGAATCATGGCATAGACGGGGACACTGGAGAGTTTGGCTGCGCATTGCATAAAACCAAAACTGGGCGTCAGACCGCCCAAAGCCAGTGATGAACACAGTTCGATACGAGTGGCGCCACCGGCGATGGCCAGAGGCAGGGATTCGAGGTTATCAATACACACTTCGATGTGGAACATGAGCAATACTCAATGACGGAAGAAACCGCGTCAGTATAGCGTGTCGCTGCCCGGGCAATCAGAGTAAAGTTTGCTGCGGCGATTTTCCTCTTTTTGACCAACAAAAAGCCCCGCGGAGAGGCGGGGCTCAGAGAGATGCTTACGCAGCGTCTTCTTGTGGTGTTTCGTCCACCGGGGCGACTTTCTTCGCCTTTTTCGCTGCGGCAGGCGCTTTGCGTTTTTTGGCGCCCAGGGCGTACAAGACTTCGTCTTTGTTTTTCGCCAGATACATGGCCAGCTCTTCTTGCTTGTCTTCTTGCTCAAACAGCTCACTTTTACCCAGTAGCTCGAAAAGCTCATCTGCCATATCCAGCATTTTGTCATAAGCGTCAGCTTCGGCTTTCGAGGTAAAAGTCATCTTCTCTTCTCCGTTGCGTTCCACCACGTACTTGACGATTACAGCCATGGTCCATCCTCTAAATTGATATGAATGTATTAC
>NZ_WXWP01000156.1:0-7652 GCF_009904765.1 Vibrio sp. V39_P1S14PM300 | reverse complement strand
CATTTGGCCTGGTTGCGCAGGCATCGGCTGCTGATGATCGCAGTTACATTCTGGCTACGGCATCCACTGGTGGTACCTATTATCCGGTTGGTGTTGCATTAGCGACATTGAGCAAGGTCAAGCTGAGCCCACAACATCATTTTTCCCTTTCTGCTATCAGCTCAGCCGGTTCAGGTGAAAACGTCAAACTACTGAATGAAAATGAAGCGCAATTCGCGATTCTTCAGGGGTTGTATGGCGCATGGGCCTGGTCGGGCGAGGGGCCGTATAAAGGCGTTAAACAAGAGAAACTGCGTTCAGTCTCAATGCTGTGGCAAAACGTTGAGCACTTTATTGTACGTTCTGAACTGGCTAAGACCGGTTCGGTGACGGATCTGTCTAATCTGGCCGATAAAAAGTTTTCTATCGGAAAGAAAAATTCAGGGACAGAAAATTCAGGACGACAGATCATGAAAGGCCTGAATGTGGATCCGGATTCATTCAATCTGGCTTATATGGGATATGGCGGCAGTGCCAGTGCGTTACAAAACGGGACTATTGATGGCATGAACACACCAGCCGGTGTGCCTGTTGGCGCTGTCACGCAGGCGTTTGCTGCATTGGGGAATGACATTAAGATTCTGGAATTCAGTGATGAGCAGATCAAACAAGCCAACGGCAATTACGAGCTCTGGACCAAATACGTCATTCCAGCCAATACCTACCCAGGCTTGGACAAACCGATCACGACCATCGCCCAGCCGAACTTCCTTGCCGTTCGCGACGACATTTCAGAAGAAGATGTGTATCAGCTAACCAAAGCGATTTATGAAAACCTGCCGTTCTTGCAAGGTATTCACAAGGCAACAAAAGCCATGGCGCTTGAGAAAGCCATCGCAGGCCTGCCGGTGCCACTGCACCCAGGCGCAGCGCGTTACTACAAAGAAGTGGGTATCAGCATTCCATCTAATCTACTGGCGAAATAAGCCCAGACGGTTTCTTTCGGGGAGCCTTTCTTTCCACTCTTATCAACACGGGATGCCGTTGTCGGCTCCCGTGGTTACTGCCTGGCTGCCGGGCGTCTGGAGTTTCTCATGAGCGATTCAATTGAAAAGGAATTGCAGAAGTTTGAATTGCCTACGCGAACCGATTTTCCGTGGGTAACCACAGCTGTTACCGTACTGGGGGTGATCCTGTCGGTCATCCACATTTGGTTCAACACTTTGTCTACCTGGTCAGAACTTTGGATATCAGCGACGCATTTTGCTGGCTTTGCCGCCATTTGTGCGTTGTGGTATCCGGCCCACGCCTCGCTGAAGAAAAACAAAATCGCGTTGGCGTTTGATGTGTTGATTGCACTGGCGGCGTTTGCCTGCTTACTTTACATTCCCTATGCCGAAGATGCCTTGTATGAGCGTGGAGTTAAGTTCGTTACCAGCGACTGGTTTTTTGCCATTCTGGCGATTGTGATTGTTATCGAACTTATCCGCCGCACAATGGGCTGGTTTATCCCTGTGCTGATCGTAATTTGTCTGAGTTATGTGGTGTTATGGGGGAAGTGGGCGACAGGCATTTTTCACTTTCCCGGTCTCAGTATGGAGACGTTACTCTATCGCAGCTTTTACTCGTCTGAAGGCATGTTTGGTTCTATCTCCCGCATCAGTTGGAGTTACGTGTTCATGTTCATCCTGTTCGGTGCGTTTCTGGTGCGTTCTGGTGTGGGGGATTACATTATTAACGTCGCGCGGGCGGCGGCGGGTAAAATCATCGGTGGCCCAGGTTTTATTGCGGTGATCGGCTCTGGATTGATGGGCTCTGTGTCCGGGTCGAGTGTGGCGAACACGGTGTCGACGGGGGTCATCAGTATTCCGTTGATGCAAAAAGCAGGCTTCCCGGCTCGTTTTGCTGCCGGTGTTGAAGCCGCAGCGTCAACGGGCGGACAACTGATGCCACCTGTGATGGGGGCCGGGGCGTTTATAATGGCATCTTACACTCAGATCCCGTATGTCGATATCATTGCGGTGTCGTTTGTGCCTGCACTGATCTATTTTCTGTCGGTAGCCTTTTTTGTTCGTATTGAAGCAAAGCGCAGTGGGGTACAGAAGATCACCACCAGTTCAGAGTCATTGCTGAAAGTGTTGGTGTCCGGCTGGCACAATCTGATTCCATTGGTCGTTTTGGTGACTTTGTTGGTGAAAGGATTTACGCCGACCTATGCGGCCGGGCTGTCGATCATTTCTGTCGTGGTTTCGAGCTGGTTTTCAAAAGAGCACAAAATGGGGCCTCAAGCGATTGTTGAAGCCTTAGCTCAGGGCGCAAAGAACATGGCGACAACAGCAGTGTTGCTGGTTGGGATCGGTTTGGTGATCAACGTCATTAGTACCACAGGGATCGGCAATACGTTCTCCTTGATGATTGATGGCTGGTCCAACGGTGATCTGCTGACCATGTTAGTACTGATCGCATTGGCGTCGTTAGTCTTGGGGATGGGCTTACCGGTAACCGCTGCGTATATCGTGCTGGGAACCTTGTCGGCGCCGGCACTGTACAAGTTGTTAGCGGAAAATCAGTTGCTGGAACTGATGATGTCTGGACAGTTACCTGAGCAGGCGAAAGCAATTTTCATGTTGGCGGCACCAGACAAACTGGAATTGCTGAATGCGCCAATGGCACTGAGTACAGCGCAAGAAATGGTGGCACTCGTGCCAGCGGACTTCATGGAAACTTTGTTAGAGCAGAGTTTAGGGATTGAAGCGGTGGGTCTGGCACTGTTGGGGGCCCATTTAATTATTTTCTGGTTGTCACAGGACAGCAACGTCACTCCACCAGTCTGTCTGACCGCCTTTGCAGCTGCCACTATCGCAAAAACGCCACCAATGCGCACAGGGATGATGGCGTGGAAAATCGCCAAAGGGTTATACTTGGTCCCGCTCTTGATTGCATATACTGGTCTCGTGAGTTGGGACGTAGCCGAAGTACTGACCGTCGGTGCGTTTGCTATTGTTGGTACTTACGCCATGATTGGTGCGATTGAGGGATATCTGGAAGGGCCGCTCAACGTATTGTTGCGAGTGGTCCTGTTGGCAACAGGGGTTGCGTTGGTTTGGCACAATGTACCTATCTGGGCCCGTCTTATCGCATGTGTGGTATTTGTGGCTGTGTTTGTCTACAGCAATAAGTGCTATAAAGCGAGTGCGTCGCACGTGTCTATGTCTCAAGGAGCGTAACATAACAATGTATGACTACATTATCGTTGGTGGTGGCATCGTCGGAGTATCAACGGCATGGCAACTCAAGCAGCAACATCCGGACAGTTCGATTCTGTTGCTGGAGAAGGAATCCGGCTATGCACAGCATCAGACCGGCCATAACAGCGGTGTGATTCATGCCGGAGTGTATTACGCTCCGGGCAGTCTGAAAGCGGATTTTTGTAAACGTGGTGTCGAGCGCACAACCGAGTTTTGTGCCAATCACAATATACCCGTGGAAAACTGCGGGAAGCTGCTGGTGGCCACCACGCCTGCCGAGCAGGATCGGATGATGGCTTTGTACGAGCGCTGCCATGAGAATGGTATTGACGTGGAACTGCTCGACCAAGCGCAGTTAAAACTGGCAGAGCCCAATATCACAGGGCTCGGGGCCATTTATGTGAAAACGACGAGTATAGTGGATTATCGTTTAGTCACAGAGCACATGGCGGAAGAGTTTAAAGCTTTGGGTGGGCAGGTGAGTCTGCGTACCCGGGTTACTGCACTAGCAGAAAATGACGAAGAAGTGCAGGTCACTTGTGAGTCAGATGGTCAGACAATGCAGCTTAACACCCGTTTTCTGATCACCTGCAGCGGTTTGATGGCGGACCGGCTCACCAAAATGCTGGATATCGAGACCGATTTTCAGATCGTGCCTTATCGTGGTGAATATTACCGCCTGGATCAGAAGCACAATCAAGTCGTCAATCATCTCATTTATCCGATTCCGGATCCGGAGCTACCGTTTCTCGGTGTCCATCTGACCAGAATGATCGATGGTTCCGTCACGGTTGGCCCTAATGCTGTTCAAGGCTGGAAACGAGAAGGTTATGGTAAGGTGAATGTCAGCTTGCGTGACAGCCTTGAAATGCTGACTTTCCCGGGATTCTGGAAAGTCAGCATGAAACACCTCAACTCGGGGCTCGCTGAGCTAAAAAACTCATGGTGGAAGCGCGGGTATCTGAAACTGGTGAATAAATACTGCCCATCGATTCAGGTGTCGGATCTTAAACCTTATCCTGCTGGTATCCGGGCTCAGGCAGTGCTGAGTGACGGGACTTTAGTGCATGACTTTCTGTTTGCCGAGAGTACGCGCAGTCTCCACGTTTGCAACGCACCATCACCTGCGGCTACGTCTGCTCTGCCGATAGGAGAGTACATTTGTCAGCGTATTAACGACAAAGTCGCCGCGCTTTAACGGGGTATCGTCGCTAGGGATGTTCGGTGGAGCATCCCACTTTTGTTAATCTTCGAGTATCGACTCTAGAAAATTGTTAATGGTGTGTTAAGTTTAAACCGTCAGTTTTGGTTACGGTTTCGAATATGCACAACCTTATTACCCATCCCGAGTGGCTGTTACTCGCACTTGCTCCTGTTTTTTTCGTTTTCATGCTTGCGGAATATGTGCTGGGGCAGAGAAAAGGCCGTTTGCCCGCTTCAGCGGCTTATCGTTGGCCGGAACTGTTATGTAACCTTGTCCTGGCTGGCCTGCATCAGGGAGCGGATTTATTAGCAGGGCTGCTGATCGCGCATCTTTATCTTTGGGTGTTTGGCTGGCGTCTTATCGATATTGACATGACGCTCTGGAGCTTTCTTCTGCTGATGGTTTTGCAGGACTTATGCTACTACTGGTTTCACCGCGCGAGCCACCGTATTCGTTGGATGTGGGCAGCTCACGTAGTGCACCACAGTTCTGAGCGTATGAACTTCAGTACGGCATTTCGTCAGAGTCTGATGTACCCACTCGCTGGTATGTGGGTATTTTGGATGCCGTTGGTGGTGCTGGGCTATCCGCCGGAGTGGGTGGTGTTTGTCGTCCTGCTCAATCTTGGGCTGCAATTCTTTGTCCATACGCAATGGATTCGTTCACTCGGTCCGCTGGAATGGGTACTGAACACGCCATCACATCATCGCGTACATCATGGCCGAAACCCACAGTACATTGACAAAAATTACGCAGGCATTCTGATCATCTGGGATCGCCTGTTTGGAACGTTTGTCTCCGAGCGTGAGCCTGTTGTTTATGGGATTACCAAGCCAGTACACAGTGTAAATCCACTGGTGGTTACGTTCAGTGAATGGCGTGATATGTTCAGAGATCTGACCTTGCCGGGACAAACTGTAAAACAAAAGCTCGCGATAATCTGTCGCCCGCCAAGCGATAAACCGAGTACGTCAGAGCGAGATCACAGCCCTGACGAGGCGTGAGTGTATTTTACCAGCCGGATCGCATCGTGACGGCGGTGAACATCCAGCTTCTTGTACAGTTTATAGACGTGCGTTTTTACCGTACTTTCCGCTAAAAACAGCTGATTTGCGATTTCCTGGTTGGTCTTGCCATGGGAGAGTAAATCGAGAATTTGGCGCTCACGGTTGGTGAGTTGGTCGTATCTGAAGTTATTGAATACTCCCGGGTCTCGATAGAAATGGACCATTTGTTCCAGACAACGTCGGGGTAGCCACAAACCGCCGTTCATGATGTAAGTGACGCTCTCTGTGAGGTGCTCGACCGACGCGCTCTGATAAAGCATTCCTCTTAAGGATCGCCAGCGGATAAACAGCTCGTTCAACTCACCCTCTGGGATATTGTGAACCAGTATATGGACGCCCAACAGATCAAAATCTGGCAGGCTGTCGCTGTCCGTCAACTCGACAAGATAGTGATAATCCAGCAGCACCAGGTCAATCATGAAGCTGCTACTCAGGCGGTTCAACTGCTCTGCGCTGCATGTTTGGATATTTAACTGTGTTATCGAAGCCAACTGTTGTTCAATGAGGCTGCTTTGCAGACTCTTTTCCGTCAAGATGACGAGTGTTCCAATAGTCATTTTTTATACCCGGAGCTCAGTAATCTTTAGGTTGAAAACTGCTTGTTCCGACAATATGCACATACACATACTGCTCCAGATCAAGTATATGCGACGGGCACAATATCGCAGTATGAACCCCAAAAATCTAACCCCCAGATGAGATTAGGAATTTCCAGTAGTTCTTAGTGATTAGGCGTGAATTGAGCTAAACTCAACGTTAGTCCTAAGTGGCTTAGGGAAATGCCTGAAAACTCGCACTCATTGTGTTATTGATTGAATATTGAGCCAAGACGAATTGACCGCCGAAGTGGTAATTGAGCGGTGCAAAGTGCCAATTCTGTCATACTAACTTTCCGCTACCTTTCATACTTCACTACAAATTTGCACAATTTTCCTTTCTATCTCATTGATTTTTGGTCTCTTGATTTTGTTTCTATCACCTTGTTGCACAGAAATTGGCGTCAGTGATGAGTATGTCTTATTTGTAAGACTTTCAAACCTAACAGCGTACCTATAATCAGCTTGCCTGAGGGCAAAAGGATGTAGTTCATAGTTGATACAAACATGGAGATAAGATCATGCAACTAAAACAATCTGCAATCGCACTGTTGGTTACTTCGCTGTTTATTTCTGGTGGCGCGCTGGCTTACGGTGGCGGTCAAGGAAGTGACGGTGGCGACATTGACGATAGCTACAATCAGGAAAACGGCAGCAACAATCATTTCCACAGCAACAATGGTGATGATAACAACACCATCAGCACCAATGATGGTAATGACGGCAATACCTGGACTTCTCTGTCCAATGAACAAACGTTCATGAATGAGCAGTCCTGGTCGAACAAACAGTCACTTGAAATCAGCGTGGATATGGACACCGTCGTTGCTCAGAATGATCTGAGTGGTGAAGTGTCCGACACGTCAGTCAGTTACGGTGCAACCAACTCACCAGCTCAAAGCCGTGGTCGTGGACACGGACACGACAACAGTGAAGAGTGCTGTGGTGGTCTGACTGTGAATCACAGTAACTCACTGGGTGGTTTCAACAGTGCGGCAGGTATCAGCACCGTGGCACAAAATGCAGGTAACAATTCGTTGATCCAGCAAGCTGTGTCTACCAACGCATCTGTGTTTACCGACTAATCTAGCAGCATAGCAGGAGTAAGCGATGCGTATTGCACTACTCGCCTTGAGTGCGATGGCTGCGCTATCCGCTAGTGCCGATGATATTGTGATGGCCGATATGGAACTGTCCGAAGCAGTCATGGACAGTTCCAGAGGCGGCCAATATTACATCGACATCGAGAATGTAACAGCGTCCTCTGAAATTAATGGGGTGAGTGCTGGCAACATTGCGAATAACACTGTGACCGGGAACAACATACTTTCAGCGGGTGCGCTGGCGGAAAGCTCGGGAATCAACAGTGTGATTCAAAATAGTGGCAACAACGTGCTGATACAAAACTCAACGGTCGTAAACCTGACACTCAAGTGATATGAACATTTGGCGTTACTCAATTTGGCCGATGCTGATGCTGTCAGCATCTGCCTATTCTCTGGACTTTCTCCCCAGTCGCGGACAATACACCGTGCCGGTAAAAAGCTACAAAGAAATG
>NZ_WXWP01000361.1:0-7682 GCF_009904765.1 Vibrio sp. V39_P1S14PM300 | reverse complement strand
GTAATACCCATGCCGATGTCGCTCGGAAATGCTTTTATCAAAAACTTTCTTGGTAAAGCACCAGACTGGTACAAAGTTGCCATTATCGCCTTTCTTATCGTTAACCCGATTGTCTTCTTCCTGATCAACCCGTTTGTCGCTGGTTGGTTGCTGGTCGTTGAGTTCATTTTTACTCTGGCGATGGCGCTGAAGTGTTACCCGCTTCAACCCGGAGGCTTATTGGCCATTGAAGCTATTGCCATTGGCATGACCAGCCCGGAGCAAGTGAAACACGAACTGGTGGCGAACATCGAAGTGTTGCTGCTGCTGGTGTTCATGGTTGCCGGTATTTACTTCATGAAGCACTTGCTTCTGTTTATCTTCACCAAGATCTTACTGGGTATCCGCTCAAAAGCCATGTTATCCGCGGCCTTCTGTTTCGCTGCGGCGTTCCTATCGGCTTTTCTTGATGCGCTGACTGTCATTGCGGTCGTCATCAGCGTCGCGGTGGGCTTCTACGCGATCTACCACAAAGTGGCTTCCGGTAAAGGATCCAGCTCCGCGCACGACCATACCATGGATGACCACTTTACTGATTTGACCCGTGACGATCTGGAAAACTACCGTGCGTTTCTGCGCTCTTTGCTGATGCACGCCGGTGTCGGTACCGCATTGGGTGGAGTAACGACCATGGTAGGTGAACCTCAGAACCTGATCATTGCCGACCAGGCCGGTTGGTTATTTGGTGAATTCATTATCCGTATGGCGCCGGTTACCCTACCCGTCTTTATCTGCGGCATGATCACCTGTGTTCTGGTCGAGAAATTCAAAGTCTTTGGTTACGGTGCTGAACTGCCGGACAACGTGCGCCAGATTCTGGTGGATTTTGACAATGAAGAACGCAAAAACCGCACCAACCAAGACGTCGCTAAACTGTGGATTCAAGGCCTGATTGCCGTATGGCTGATCGTGGGCTTGGCACTGCACCTGGCCGCAGTCGGTCTGATCGGTTTGTCAGTGATCATTCTGGCAACGGCGTTTACGGGCGTGATAGAAGAGCACTCACTGGGTAAAGCGTTTGAAGAGGCCTTGCCTTTTACTGCGCTGCTGGCGGTCTTTTTCTCGATTGTGGCGGTCATCATCGACCAACAGCTGTTCAAACCAGTGATCGATGCAGTACTGCACGTTGAAGACAGCGGTACTCAGTTGGCACTCTTCTATGTGGCGAACGGCCTGCTCTCAATGGTATCGGATAACGTGTTCGTCGGAACCGTCTACATCAATGAAGTGAAAACAGCTCTGCTTGAAGGCATCATCACCCGTGACCAGTTTGACTTGCTGGCTGTGGCGATCAACACCGGCACCAACCTGCCATCGGTGGCGACACCAAACGGACAGGCAGCTTTCTTGTTCTTGCTGACCTCGGCATTGGCTCCGTTGATTCGTCTGTCCTATGGCCGCATGGTGGTCATGGCATTGCCTTACACCATAGTACTGGCTCTGGTCGGTTTGGCGGGCATTGTGTTCTTGGTTGATCCAATGACGACCTGGTTCTACGACGCGGGCTGGATCACACACAAAGCGGTTGAGGCAGCCGGCGCAGCGGTTTCTGCGGGCCACCACTAATAATTTTTGTTGAACACGAAACTATTACGCGATAAAAAGCTCTGATAACTCAGAGCTTTTTTTATTTCCCCAAGGACTGAATCTGTGAACTTTCTAGCCGCCGTTAAATCATTTTCTCAACAGCGCCTGTCATGGCTGCTGCTGCTGGGCTTTGTCGTGTTCTTTGAAGCCTGCGCCCTCTTCTTCCAGCACGTCATGTTGCTGGCCCCATGCGTGATGTGCATTTACGAGCGGGTCGCCATGTTGGGCATTGGCGCTGCGGCACTGCTAGGGATCATCGCACCGACCAACCCTTTGTTCCGATGGCTGGGTCTGGCCGCCTGGGGCATCACAGCGTATAAAGGGCTGACGCTGGCACTGCAGCATGTGGATTACCAGTTTAATCCATCGCCATTTGCAACGTGTGACCTGTTTGTCACCTTTCCGGACTGGGCACCACTGAACCAGTGGGCACCTTGGATGTTCGAAGCTTACGGCGATTGCTCCAAAGTCGTGTGGCAGTTCCTGACGTTATCCATGCCACAATGGTTAGTGGTGATCTTCGCCGCGAACCTACTGGCTCTGGCGGTGGTGGTTATCGCCCAATTCGTCAAAAGCAAATAAACCGACAACGCACAGACTGACCATTCAAATAAAAAAAGCTTGGCCGGGGCCAAGCTTTTTTTATTGCAGATCGCGTTAGTTCATATCTCGCCCTGGCTTCGGTGCCAGCACTTCCCGGTTACCATTGTGCCCTGGCGCACTGACGATACCTTGTGCTTCGAGCTGTTCAACAATCCGCGCAGCGCGGTTGTAACCAATCTTGAAACGACGTTGTACACCAGATACCGAACCTCGGCGGGTTTCGACCACGTGTTCCACCACCTGATCAAACAGTGGATCCATGTCTTCATCACCTTCCGGTTTTTCACCCGGTAGCAAGGCTTCTGGTCCCTGATCACCATTGGTGATTTCATCAATGTAGTTCGGTTTACCACGCGCTTTCCAGTTGTTCACCACCGCATGAACGTCATCATCCGAGGCAAACGCGCCATGAACACGTACCGTATGGCTGGAGCCCGGAGGCAGATACAGCATATCACCCATGCCCAGCAGCGATTCGGCACCGCCCTGATCGAGTATGGTACGCGAGTCCGTCTTGGTTGAGACGGTAAACGCAACGCGGGTCGGAATATTGGCCTTGATCAGACCGGTAATCACATCCACCGACGGACGCTGAGTCGCCAGAATCAAATGAATACCCGCCGCCCGGGCTTTCTGTGCCAGACGCGCGATCAACTCTTCGACTTTCTTACCGACCACCATCATCAGATCGGCAAATTCATCGACAATCACAACAATGTAAGGCAGTTTTTCCAGCAATGGCGGCTCAGGGTCCATGCTGTCGCCCGGTTGCCACAATGGATCATGAATAGGGTGTCCGGCTTCTGCGGCCATCTTCAGTTTGTCGTTGAAGCCTTTGATGTTGCGCACACCGAGTGCAGACATCAACTTGTAACGGCGCTCCATTTCGCCAACACACCAGCGCAACGCATTGGAGGCGTCTTTCATGTCAGTCACCACTTCGGACAGAAGATGAGGAATGCCTTCGTAAACCGACAATTCCAGCATTTTCGGGTCGATCATGATGAATCGTACATCTTCCGGGGTCGACTTGTACAACATACTCAGGATCATGACGTTGACCCCGACCGACTTACCGGAGCCTGTGGTACCCGCCACCAACACGTGTGGCATTTTCGACAGATCAGCCACCACTGCTTCACCTGCGATATCCTGACCGAGTACCACCGTGGTTGGTGATTTCGCTTCCGTAAACTGCGGGCTGCTGATGACATCAGACAAGTACACCGTCTGACGACTCATATTCGGCAGTTCCAGTCCCACATACGGTTTACCTGGGATCACTTCGACTACCCGAACCGCCATGGCTGACAGCGAACGGGCCAGGTCCATTGACAACCCGGAAATACGACTGACTTTCACACCTGGCGCAAGATCCAGTTCAAAGCGAGTGATCACCGGGCCTGGAAAGATATCGACCACGCGCGCTTTGATCTTGTAATCAGCCAGTTTTGACTCCACCAAACGTGCTATCTCTTCCAGTGCGTCACGGTCAATGAAGTTTTCACGCTTCTCAGGATGGTACAGCAACTCCAGTGTCGGCATTGGCTCTGCAGGTTTCGGCAGATTTACATCCTGTTGCACCAAGAACGGGTTTTGCTGCGCAACCACTTTGGCTTGCGCTTCTGCAACCATACTCTGGAAGGCGTTGACGTCTTTATCCTGCGCAGAGTCTTCCTCGTATCCCAGGTCTTCAACCTCAGGCTGAGCAGATAGCGGCTCAGGTTGCACATCTTCTTCAACGAATTCGTCATCGGCGACATCAAAGTCAGAAATCACGGGTTCAATATGATGTGCGTCCGGTTCGACCTGTTGAGAGATATGCGCCAGTTCAGACGGGTTAAGCGTCGGTTGAAGTTCATCTTCCTCGTCATCGTTCAGCCAAGGCGGCGTATCGGTTGGCGCAGGTTGCGGCTCTGGGTTCACCACCGGCGTTTCCTGAACCTCATACTCACTCGCCATATCGTCGTCATCCCAGGCAGCCTGTTCCAGTTCTTCAATCGTTGCACCGAGCTGGCGTGTCCGCTCAACTTTCTGAGCTGTCTCAGCTGTTGATGCTGCTTTCGCGGCAGACTGAGACTCGGATTGAACGGTCGGCGTCACTACTGGACGGCTCGGTACTGCCTGAGGTTGACGTGTTGGCGCTGGCTCAGGCTCAACTGGTGTAACCAGCAGCGGATCGTACTCTGCCGGTTTGGCTTCGGCTTTGTCCGGCATATGGATGTTGTATCGGCGTGATGGCGCACTTGGCGTCTCAATCGCAACATCGTCCTCTGATTCGGTGTTATTGTCATCAAGTTCGCCGAATGACGGCACTTGACGCGCTATTTTAACCGGCGCTTGTGGCGTGATCAGTTGTGGTTCGAGAGTTTCCTCTTTTTCGCCGCGCAGACGATTCACCAGACCACTGAAGAGAGAAATACTGCCTTGCCCAATCCATTCGACGATGCGTAACCAGGAGACGCCGGTCAACAGTGTAAAACCCGCGCCCCACAAAAACAGCAGAACCAGTGTGGTTCCCAATACATTGAGGGTTGGCAGAGCCAAACTGGTCAGGACATCCCCGATCACCCCGCCCGATGAAAAATACCAGATATCATCAAAGTTAATATCAGCAAGACCACAACTGGTGAGCAGTAACACGACCAACCCCGCAAGACGGGAACCCCACAGCATCAGATCAATCGGTTCGTCTTCGTCACGCTTACGCAGAACAATCCACGCCGCAACGGTGATCAGGATCGGTAGCGGATACGCCAGAGAACCGAAGGTAAAAAACAGCGTGTCGGCCGTCCAGGCGCCAACGATGCCGCCAGCATTTTCAATGTCTACCCCCCAGGCAGTCTGCGACCAGGATGGGTCCGCCGGACTAAACGTGAGTAAGGCAATGGACAGCAGAATGGAAATGAGCACGGCCAGAATCAGCCCACACTCTCTGAGACGTTGTGTACCATTCAATCGGGAAGACTGAGGCTCTTCACCGGTTTTGATGATGGTTTCGACCTTATTCTTGTTCTCTTTGAACATAACCAACTTAAATCTAAGAATGAGTAGAAAAACTCCGAGCGGCACAAAGCCGCTCGGTCTAAAGATTTAACCATATCAAGGTCAAAAACCCAATTGTATAAAGTCAGAATATGGAAAGGAGTACCACTATTCTCACTTTTAACGAGTCTTGATCACCAATTGATTGGTTTGCTTCACTTCTTCCATCACCACGTAGGTTCGGGTGTCATTCACCCCAGGCAGACGTAATAGCGTATCACCCAGTAGTTTACGATACGCACTCATGTCCGACACGCGCGTTTTGAGAAGATAGTCGAAATCACCAGAAACCAGATGGCATTCCTGAATATCATCTAATTTCTGCACTGCTGCATTGAACTGTTCGAAAACGTCAGGCGCACCACGATTCAACGTAATTTCTACGAATACGAGAAGAGAGGCATCTAAAAACTGTGGGTTCAACAGCGCGGTGTAGCCTGTGATGTAGCCCTGGCGTTCCAGACGGCGTACACGTTCAAGACACGGCGTGGGAGAAAGCCCGACACGCTTAGAGAGTTCAACGTTTGAAATACGACCATCTTTCTGCAACTCGTTAAGAATGTTGCGGTCGATACGGTCAAGATCCTTGGACGGCTTTTTATAGTTGTCTGCCATTTTTTATTCCACCTTATTACTTCCTTGCAAAAAAATATACTACAACTTTTTAATATTCAGTATCAAATTTTACTGACTCACATCTATACTAGACTTTAATTCGACAGAATTACCCTACACATAGTCAATACAACCACAATACAATGAGGAGTCAGGATGATCATTGGCGTACCTAAGGAAATCAAAAACCACGAATACCGCGTCGGTATGATTCCAGCAAGTGTCCGTGAGCTAATCTCACATGGTCACCAAGTTTTTGTTGAAACCAATGCCGGCGCAGGCATCGGTTTTTCAGACGATGATTACATCGCTGTAGGCGCATCCATTCTTCCTACTGCTGCTGAGGTTTTCGCTCAAGCAGATATGATTGTTAAGGTCAAAGAACCTCAAGCTGTCGAACGAGCTATGCTCAAAGAAGGGCAAATTTTATTTACTTATTTGCACCTGGCACCAGATTTTCCACAAACTGAAGACCTGATCAAGAGCAAAGCTGTCTGCATAGCCTATGAGACTGTAACAGATAATATGGGTCGCTTGCCACTATTAGCACCAATGTCTGAAGTTGCGGGTCGTATGTCTATCCAGGCAGGCGCACAAACTCTTGAGAAATCTCACGGCGGCCGTGGCCTGCTGCTGGGTGGCGTACCAGGTGTTGAACCAGCGAAAGTTGTGATCGTCGGCGGCGGCGTCGTGGGTGCTAACGCAGCTCGTATGGCAGTTGGCATGCGCGCCGACGTTACTATCTTAGACCGTAACATCGATACACTGCGTAAGCTGGATGAAGAGTTTCAGGGCCGTGCCAAAGTGGTTTACTCAACTGAAGATGCGATTGAAAAACACGTTCTGGCGGCCGATCTGGTTATCGGTGCAGTTCTGATCCCAGGTGCCGCAGCTCCTAAACTGGTGACAAAAGAGCACATCGCTAAAATGAAACCAGGCGCGGCTGTTGTCGACGTTGCTATCGACCAGGGCGGTTGTTTTGAAACTTCTCACGCGACAACGCACGCAGATCCAACTTACATCGTTGATGATGTGGTTCACTACTGTGTAGCAAACATGCCTGGAGCTGTTGCTCGCACTTCCACTTTTGCGCTGAACAACGCAACCCTGCCATATATCGTTAAACTGGCAAACAAAGGATACCGTGAAGCTCTGCTGGCTGACCACGGCTTCCTGGAAGGCCTGAATGTTATTCACGGTAAAGTAACGTGCAAAGAAGTCGCAGAAGCGTTTAATCTGGAATACGTAGAGCCGGAAACCGCGATCGCCATGTTCAACTAAGCACTGCTGAACGAATAAAGAAAGCTCTCACCTTGGTGAGAGCTTTTTTGTTTATCAGAACCAGCGCTCTAACGCAGTTTTATCCAACTGCCGGAACGCCCGGTTGAGAATCGCAGCCAACTCTTTATAGCGTGGACGAGATTTGACCGGTTCCAATGCGCAGCCGGTATCAACAATTTTCTGGTGGATTTCACGATACCAACCAGCCAACGCTGGAGGTAACTGGGTATTGGCTCGATTCCCCAGCCACCATATACCTTGTACTGGCAGACTGATGGCAAACAAGGCAATCACCACCGCCTGAGGCATAGCGGAATAATTCTGAAAACTCATCTGAGTGAGCACGCTGATCGCCGCAATGGCAGGCATCACCTTAGTGGCAAAGCGGGTTGCTTTGATGATGCGATGCTCAGGAAACAGCATACTGAGCTCTTTGCGCATCGGCCAGGTATCCATGTACTTCTGACCATCTCTCAAACTGTGTATCAAGCCGACTCTATTACTCATTGGAC
>NZ_WXWP01000168.1:0-7752 GCF_009904765.1 Vibrio sp. V39_P1S14PM300 | reverse complement strand
GATCATGATCAGCAGAGTAACCGTGCAAAAAATAAATAAATGAGTGGGTGATGAATTGTCTGTCGCCTATCTCTAAAAAATAGTAAGAGGAATTGTTGTGGACGTAAAACAAACAACGTTAGGGACTGTGCTGTGTATTCGTAAACACCTGACTCTGCCTGAAGTTGGGCATGTCAGTCAGGACTGCTGCAGCGCCATATTGGATATTATTGACCGTTCGGCGTTAACGGTGACCGGTCCGTGGCATTTTGTTTCGTATGGTCTGCCGGACGACACGGAATCGGAATTCGAGATTGAGTTCTGTCTTCCTGTCGTTGGCGACGGCCCTGAAGCATTAGCGCATCAGGCTGAGTACCACACACTGCCAGCGTTTCGCTGTGCGACTCGTCAGTACAGTGGTGAGTTGTCGGGGTTGTTCGAACATGGTTACCGTCCGCTGCTCGAAGCCATCAAAGCTGAAGGCTATGAGTTGACCGGAGAGAGCCGCGAAGTTTACCACCAATGGTTCGGTCCAGGTTCCGCGGACAATGTGATTGAAATCCAATTCGGCATCCGAGATGCAGACTAACGGACAGTCCTCCCATGAAGCAATTAATTAAGCAGACATGTAAACACAATAAGCAACATAACCGGGTATTGGGTGTGGTGGATAGCGGGGATTCTAATCACAGTGCAAAAGCCGATGCGGTTGAATACCTTGCTGGTCGGAATCGTTGTGGTCAATGTTCCTTCGAGACAGCCTCTTTTACCGAAGGCAGACGGTT
Organism: Vibrio sp. V39_P1S14PM300; assembly: GCF_009904765.1. NCBI lineage: Bacteria > Pseudomonadati > Pseudomonadota > Gammaproteobacteria > Vibrionales > Vibrionaceae > Vibrio > Vibrio sp. V39_P1S14PM300. The sequence goes on along the minus strand of NZ_WXWP01000168.1, from coordinate 6,988 downwards.
TGGCGCCTTTAAAACCATCCAAGGTCTGGAAGGGCAGGACGACGTGCGTCCATATCGATTGGGCGCCTGGTTCGCTGGCTTCACGATTGCGTTGATTCTGGCTCTGGCTGGTTTTCTGGCTTATACCGTTCCGGAGCAGTTAAAGACCAAACAATTTTGGGAATACCTGGCGCCAGCCAGCATTGCGATTATTGCATTTGCGTCATTGGATGATGTTAACGCCACCCGATTCAGTAAATGCGCGAACTTATTTGCTGCGATAGTGGCTTTGGGCGTATTTATTGCGGGGCTGAGTTCGATTGAATGGACACTTTGGAATGGCTGATTATTTGGCATAACATCGCAGTGCAAACCAATCAAAAAGCCACCCAATGTCGGGTGGCTTGTGTGTCTGCGAGCAGACGGGTTAATCGTAAATCGTCGGGATCGGTTGACGTTTATGCTGAGTGGCTTGGTAGATGCGTACCAGACGCTCAACCACATAGGTGTCAACCGGTTTGCCTTCCAGAAAGTCATCAATTTGATCGTAGCTCAGGCTCAGCGCCTCTTCGTCCGCTTTTTGTGGTGCGAGCTCTTCAAGATCCGCCGTTGGCGTTTTTTTCACTAACAGCTCTGGTGCGCCCAGCGCGCCGGCCACTTCACGCACCTGACGTTTACTCAGGCCAAACAGAGGAGCTAAATCGCACGCGCCATCGCCGAACTTGGTGTAAAAGCCGGTAATGTTTTCTGCGGAGTGATCGGTACCCAGCACCAGGCCGCCAACGTAACCCGCAATCTCATATTGTGCCACCATGCGGGTACGGGCTTTGACGTTGCCTTTGACGAAGTCCACCTTGGCAAGATCTGAAGGAATCAGTCCTGTTCCTTCCAAAGCCGCATGCGTAGCGGCGTGCGTGCCATCAACACCGCCTTTGATGTTCACCGAAACAGAGTGAGTCGGCTTGATGAAAGAGAGTGCTAATTGCGCCTCGTCTTCATCTTTCTGCTCACCGTATGGAAGGCGAACGGCAATAAACTGATGGTTGCCTGAACCGGTTTCGGCATTGAGCTGTTCAATGGCCAATTGAGCCAGACGTCCACACGTGGTTGAATCCACGCCGCCACTAATACCCAAAACCAGTGATTTGCAGCCAGATTCAAGCAACTTACGTTTGATAAATTCGATTCGACGGGTAATCTCGAACTGGGGATCGATAGATGGCAGAACTCGCATCTCATTTCGGATCATCTGTTCCATTAGGTTTCCTTCCTGCAAGCAAATTATGTTTTAATTTCAATGCTAGTATCATACCGAATTCGAAAAATTAGAAAACTGTGATCATAGTTTTCACAATGTGCAAGGTAATAAAATGACCAAAATCGCCGTGTTTGGGAGCGCTTTTAACCCGCCGAGTCTGGGTCATCAAAGTGTGATTGCGTCTCTCAGCCATTTTGACCGAGTGCTGCTGATACCGAGTATCTCCCACGCGTGGGGCAAAGAGATGCTCGATTATGGTGCGCGATGTGAGCTGGTGGATCTATTCATTGAAGATATGGCTCTGGACAACGTTGCTCGTTCAGATATTGAAGAAGCACTGCATCAACCGGGAGAGAGTGTGACGACCTACGCAGTCTTGTCTCGTTTACAAGAAAGTTTTCCCTTGTCTGAATTAACATTCGTGATGGGGCCGGATAATCTGTTCAACTTTGCTAAGTTTTATAAAGCAGATGAAATTACGCAGCGTTGGTCTGTGATGTCGTGCCCACAAAAAGTGGCGATTCGTAGCACGGATATTCGTGACGCGATCACGCAGGCGAGATCGGTTGAGCATCTTACGACGCCATCGGTGGCCGAAGCACTGCGTGAAAAAAGATATTATCAATGAATTAGTGGTGGGTTATGTCTATAAAGCTGAGCGTTGTATGGATAGCTTTATTCCCCGGATTCACGCTGGCGTGTGATCTGTTTGACCCGCCTTATGCCTCAGATAATGACTCAGTCATGTTTCATTCGCCCGCGGGCGTGTGTTTCTCCTTTCAAGAAGGCGTGGATTACGCGACAGAGAAGCTTGAGCAACTGTCGCTGCTCAGTGAAGATCCACAAGATGATGCGGAGAGTGAATACTGGAACGACTGGATTACTCTCGATGACACCAACCCACTGCTTACCCAAAGCCTGGAATCCAACTACTTTGGTGTCGGAATTTGGCTGCCCTCTGAAGTCGAAGATCGGATGCACGACATGCAGGCAGGGGAGTGGATCATCAATCATGGGTTGCAGTTCAGTGTGGGCTTAGGAGACAAACAGGCAGGTAAGCCACGCATGCGGTTTGACTACCGTTGGCACAACCAGTATGACGGTGATGTTCTGATGCAAGTGGAAGTGCCTTTCTAATTTCTGACCGAAACCATATTCAAATCAAAACTGTGACGTCGATTGTTATTTTCCTCAATTCGTTTAGAATGGCCGGATGCTTGTCATGATGCATCTGTATTTGTATCAAAGCTTGCATTGTTCATGTTTTAAATCAAATGCTTTTCGCTACTTTCCCTTAAAGCATAAAACCAACACGTGTTGCTTGGTGTGCAACACCACTGTAAAGGACATAGTATGCCAATTATTACTCTTCCTGACGGCAGTCAACGTCAATTTGATAATCCAGTTTCTACTCTTGAAGTCGCTCAGTCGATTGGACCGGGTCTCGCTAAAGCGACCATTGCGGGTCGTGTGAACGGCAATCGCGTCGATGCTTGTGATCTGATTGAAGAAGACGCCAGCCTGGAAATTATTACCGCGAAAGATGAAGTCGATGGCTTGGAAATCGTTCGCCACTCATGTGCTCACCTTCTGGGGCATGCACTGAAACAGCTGTATCCTGAAGCGAAAATGGCTATTGGCCCGACGATCGACAGTGGTTTTTACTACGATATCGATTTGGAGCAATCGCTGACGCAAGAAGATCTGGAAAAGATCGAAAAGCGGATGAAAGAGCTGGCGAAAACCAAATATCAGGTTATCAAAAAGAAAGTCAGCTGGCAGGAAGCGCGCGATACTTTTGAATCTCGCGGCGAACCATACAAAATGGAAATCCTGGACGAAAACGTGTCTCGCGACGATCGCCCAGGTTTGTACCACCACGAAGAATACATTGACATGTGTCGTGGTCCGCACGTCCCAAATATGGGCTTTTGTCAGCACTTTACATTGTTGAACGTGGCCGGCGCGTACTGGCGTGGTAACAGTGACAACAAGATGCTGCAGCGGATCTATGGTACGGCTTTCCACGATAAGAAAGCGTTGAAAGCGCATCTGACTCGCCTGGAAGAAGCGGCCAAGCGTGATCACCGCAAGATCGGTAAACAGCTGGATCTATTCCACATGCAGCAAGAAGCACCGGGCATGGTGTTCTGGCATCATAACGGCTGGTCCATTTTCCGTGATCTGGAAGTGTTTGTTCGTGAAAAGTTGACTGAGTACGGTTACCAGGAAGTGAAAGGCCCGCTGATCATGGATCGCGTGCTGTGGGAGCGTTCTGGTCACTGGGACAAATACGCAGAAGCGATGTTCACGACATCTTCTGAGAACCGTGATTACGCGCTGAAGCCAATGAACTGTCCAGGTCACGTGCAGATCTTCAACCAGGGCCTGAAATCGTACCGTGATTTGCCGCTACGTATGGCGGAGTTCGGTTCTTGTCACCGTAACGAGCCGTCTGGTGCACTGCATGGCATCATGCGTGTACGTGGCTTCACGCAGGACGATGCGCATATTTTCTGTACTGAAAGTCAGATCCAGGAAGAAGTGACTAACTGCATCAAGATGGTGTACGACACATACCAGACGTTCGGCTTTGACAACATCGTTGTTAAACTGTCCACTCGTCCGGAAAAACGTGTGGGTTCGGATGAAATCTGGGACCAGTCAGAGGAAGCACTGAAGAAAGCGCTGGAAGCGATGGAAATTCCATTCGAAATTCAGGAAGGCGAAGGTGCGTTCTACGGTCCAAAGATCGAATTTACCCTGTACGACTGTCTGGATCGCGCATGGCAATGTGGTACGGTTCAGCTTGACTTCAACCTGCCGGGCCGCCTGGGTGCGACTTATGTGGGTGAAAACAACGAACGTCTGGTTCCGGTGATGATTCACCGCGCTATCTTGGGATCGCTGGAGCGCTTTATCGGTATTCTTATCGAAGAGTATGCCGGATTCTTCCCAACTTGGCTGGCGCCAGAGCAAGCTGTCGTTATGAACATTACGGACAAACAAGCTGATTACGCTCAGGAAGTTGCTCAAAAACTACAAAAATGTGGAATTAGAGCAAAAGCAGACTTGAGAAATGAGAAGATTGGCTTTAAAATCCGCGAACATACATTGAAGCGTGTCCCGTATATGCTGGTTTGTGGCGACCAAGAGATGGAAGCCGGTGAAATTGCAGTACGGACTCGTAAAGGTAAGGACCTTGGTAAGTTTAAAGTGGATGATCTGATATCGTACATCCAAACCGAGGTTTCTAGCCGTAAGCTCAATCTGGAGGAATAAGCTATTAAAGGCGGAAGACGCGGCCAACAACCGGCCAAACAAAACCAGCACCGTTTGAACGGTGAAATTCGTGGCGTTCGTGAAGTTCGTTTAACTGGCGCTGACGGTGAATCTGTAGGTATTGTTTCAATCCAAGAAGCACTGGCAGCAGCCGAAGAAGCTGGTATGGATCTCGTAGAGATTAGCCCTAACGCCGAGCCACCTGTTTGTCGTGTGATGGACTATGGCAAATTCCTGTTTGAGAAGAGCAAAGCTCAAAAAGAGCAGAAGAAGAAGCAAAAGCAGATCCAGATTAAAGAAGTAAAATTCCGACCTGGAACTGATATTGGAGACTATCAGGTAAAACTACGCAACCTGACGCGTTTCCTTGAAGAAGGCAACAAAGTGAAGGTAACAATTCGCTTCCGTGGCCGTGAGATGGCACACCAAGACATCGGTGTCGACGTTCTAAACCGCTTAAAAGAAGATACTGCAGAACTTGCTGTAGTAGAATCTTTTCCTAGCCGTATTGAAGGTCGTCAGATGATCATGGTGTTAGCCCCTAAAAAGAAGTAATTAGCGGCTCATAAAGTAATTGAAACCCAGCCGTTTCAGACGGTTGGGTTTTGTTCGCCCTAATTACATTGTTTATTAAACTACTACAATGCGGAGTTATTCATCATGCCTAAGATGAAAACCAACAAAGGTGCTGCTAAGCGTTTCAAGAAAACTGCTGGTGGTATTAAGTACAAGCACGCTACTAAACGTCATATTCTGACTAAGCGTACTACTAAGAACAAGCGTCAACTACGTCCAAACTCAATTCTTCCAAAATGTGAAGTTGCTGCAGTTGTTCGTATGATGCCATACGCTTAATTCTTTTTAGTTTAATTATCGTTTAGTTTAGGAGAGACATAATGCCTCGCGTAAAACGTGGTGTACAAGCTCGTGCACGTCATAAGAAAGTTCTGAAACAAGCTAAAGGTTACTACGGTGCTCGCTCTCGCGTATACCGCGTAGCTTTCCAAGCAGTAACCAAAGCTGGTCAATACGCTTACCGTGACCGTCGCAACAAGAAACGTCAATTCCGTCAACTGTGGATTGCACGTATCAACGCTGCTTCTCGTCAAAATGGTCTGTCTTACAGCCGTTTCATCAACGGTCTTAAGAAAGCATCTATCGAGATCGACCGTAAGATCCTTGCGGACATCGCGGTATTCGACAAAGCTGCATTTGCAGTACTTGTTGAAAAAGCAAAAGCTGCTCTTTAATTTGCAGTTTTAGGTTTAAGAAAAGGGAGAGCTCAGGCTCTCCTTTTTTATTGCCTTACTGCTTCATTTAGAGTCTCGAAAGTGGGCTCAATACGCCACTGGCTCCTCTCTCTAATACATGCGTATATATTTGAGTCGTTCTGACGTCACTGTGCCCAAGCTGTTCTTGTACTGTGCGAATATCTGCACCAGCTTCGAGTAAGTGTGTAGCGAAGCTGTGCCTCAATGTATGACATGAAACTATTTTGTTGATATTGGCATCTCTCGCTGCTCGTTTCACACATCGCTGAATGACACTCTCATTCATGTGGTGGCGGTTAAGTAAACCAGTTTCATGGTTGCAGGATGTTTTTAGCGACGGAAACAAAAAATGCCAGTTGAATTCAAGGTGAGCTTCGGGATATTTCTCTCGTAAGGCAAACGGAAGCGCTACGCCATCGTAACCCGGAGTATTGATATCTTTGTTGTAGTATTTTTTGGCCATCTGCATTTGATGCTCTAATTGAGGATACAGTTCCCTTGCGAGTGTCACAACGCGGTTCTTATTACCTTTCCCTTGCCAGATTCTGAGAGCGCCGTAATCAAAGTCTATATCTTGAATTCGTAATCGTAAGCACTCCATCAAACGTAAGCCAGAGCCATACAATAGTTTTATCTGCAGTTCGTATTTTGGATCGATATGAGCAACAAAGCGTTTCATTTCAGTATGAGTCAGGACTACTGGGAGTTTCTTATCTCTTCCGGACTTCTGAAACCTCATTTCTAAAGACAAGGGTTCTTTGAGAATCTCCCGGTATAAGAACTGAATTGCGTTGAGAGCAAGTGCCTGTGTTTTAGCTGCAACGTTGCGCTGCGCCGAAAGGTACGTCAAATATAGCTCAACCTCTTTATCATGTAGGGTTCGAGGATGAGCCATATTGTGATACCGAATAAAGTCGCTGATCCATATGATGTATGCTTCGATAGTGCGCTTTGAGTAGTGCCTAGAACGCATGTAGTCTTTGATGTACAAGAGAAACTGCGATTTCATGAATTTACCTGTTTATTTATCCAGTTTTTGTCATTGTAACCGCAGCGAAGAATTAAAGGGATATTGGCGACATAATTGCGATACCGATATCACCGAATAATGTACTAACTAACAGTATTTCATATTGTTATGTGTTACCGTGCAGATGCTTTTGGTTAACGAAAGAAGGCGGTAGCGTGGAGCAAAAAG
>NZ_WXWP01000038.1:0-7791 GCF_009904765.1 Vibrio sp. V39_P1S14PM300 | reverse complement strand
ATAGTGTACTTGCCCTGATTCATACCAAACCGTTTGGTAAATAATATGCACGGGGATGCGCTGTCTCAGTGGAATCGACTTGTTGGTGCGCTCGTTGTACTGCGCGATTTTCATCTCATCTAAACCTTGTGTACGCAGCAATAATGCCGCGAATTCATCCGCATTCTGCACTCGGATACAACCCGAACTGAATGCGCGTTTCTCCTTATTAAACAAACTCTTACTAGGTGTGTCATGCAAATAAATCGCACGTTTATTGGGGGTGTTGAACTTGTACAATCCGAGTGCGTTCTGAGCCCCCGATTGCTGACGGAGACGGTAGGGAAACGCACGTGGATTGACGGTCGTCCAGTCTATCGCTTCTGGGCTGATCACTGCATCTGAATCCCAAGTTTCGAGAATTTGCATCTGATGCTTTTCAAGATAGGTGGCATCTTTTTTCACCTGCGGCAAAATATCCTCCACCATAATTTTCCGCGGCACGTTCCACGTAGGATTCAGGATCAAGGCATTCAGACTGGTTTTCATCACCGGCGTTTTTCGAGAGACCCGCCCTACAACCACTTTCGATTCAAAGACTTCATTGCCTAAATACCAGTAACGAATTTGATAACCAGGCACATTCACCAATATCAAGGTGTCATGCTGCATCGGCCACAATCGAGAACGTTCGATATTAAGTGCCAGCATGGCAACCCGCTGTGAGGGGGCAACATTTAACCACCTGACCGTTGCCGGGCCAATAACGCCGTCCTGGTTTAGTCCATGGATACGTTGAAATGCCTTGATCGCCGTTTCCAACGTATCGTCATACCAGGCCACATCGGTGCGTACCCGACTCACGTCGACATTCACCAGCTGGAGCCTTTGCAATAGAACATCACGGTCACTGATTGGATCGCCGACCCGCTTCAGGCCAACCTGGTGATAACGCGGCACATTAACATCTGCGTACTGCCCTAAGCTGCGGTAAGTATCGAGCAGTTGTTGGTACCCCGGTGAGGCGGGCGCAAAAATGTCAATGAACCCTGACAATCGCTTGGATTCAATTGCAGATTCCAGTGCCATTACCATTTCATTGCTCGGTGGCTGTATGGACTGGTTCAACTTGGTCCGAAAAAACCAGTTATACCCGATTTGAGGCGCAAGCTCAGCGTAACTCATATATAGCAGTAAGGTATCAGTAGCCAGAACATCAAATTCGAACCAGCTGTTGGCCGCCCGATAATATTTAAGGTAACTGAGCTGCCGGTTAAACAAAGGGCTGAAACCCGCCTGTTGAATCAGCTCGAGTTGAAATTCAAGCTTGTTGATCGGCTCGATATCCGTCCATATCAGGTCACGGCCATTGTTTTGATAAATCTGATTAACCACATCTGGATATTGCAGCAAAGACGGAATTTTCGAGTCGTTTTGAAACCATTCCAGCGTTTCATTGCGCGCTATCGCCCCCACCTGATACGGGATCATCAGTAGACAAATCAACCACCAGCTATAGTGTTTCCATGATCTCATCCTAAGCGTTCTCCCATTCCACTGCGTCAGTGCTAATGCTGTCGCAAAGCAGCAATACGCACTGAATACGCAATAAAAGTATGGCAGAGAATCAAGCGTTAGCTAGGGTTAACTTTTTGAGGCGGGACGGCAGCCCGGCGGACTTGGACACAATTCAGAAGGCCACACCGGGATTACCTGTCAGGGAAGGAAAGTCATCTGGCTAGCGAATGGCAGACCAGTGGTTATCCCACATCACGCCGGACGCGACACTCTGTTTGGCTTGTGGGTAAGGATGGGTGATCACGTTGCCCGACCCCGAGCTGATGCGAAATGCCTTGTCAGCAGTCACCACCCCGGAAGCATCCGGCAAAGCCGCCAGCTCCACCAGTTGTCGACTGGCTTTCGACCAGATCCCATAACAATTGCCCCGTGGTGAGGTCGCCAGAATCCACTCTTCTGTTGCAGCAATACTGGCAATGTAATGATTGAAACGCGCCCACTCTTCGGGTTCAGCATCGAGCGGAATCATGGCGCCTCCTCGGGTGTGCATCGCAAGAAGAGCAGGATATTCATCCGGTTCGCCCCGATATTGCTGACCACACAACACCGTGTGATCGCCATCGTGCGCCAGATGGCGAATACTAAGGTGGTGATCCCCCAACGAAACTTGATCCAACAATTGACCTGTTGGGCTCAGGTAACTCAGGCTCGGCTGCATCGAATCCAGATTGAGTGGCGCCCTTCCATTGGTGTGCACACCACCGACCCCAATAGCCAGTGTATCGTCCGGCATGAGAATAACCTCATGCGGCCCCAAACCAAAGCCATGAAACTCTTCGACTTTACGATATTGCTGAGTAGAGTCATAGACACCAATGATACCGCGACTGGTACCGCGCTCACCTTCTGTCGCATACAACCAGCGGCCGTCATTGGAATACACACCATGACCATAGTAATGACGATCCTTGGCCGCCAGTGTGAGTGTTACTGTTTCGCCGGTGCGATAATCAAACACCAGAAAAAACGTCCCAGGACGACGGCCGAACGCAGCGGCGTGGCCTGATTTAGTGTTGATTGCTACCCCATGCCCTCGGGCGGGTAATGGCACCTGAGTCAGCGGCATACCGGACTCATCGGCCACTACTGCAGAAAATTGTTCCCGGCCACGAATCGCGCAACCGACCAGTGCGGGCGCAGGTGTACCAGCCGAAGCGAACGAAAGCGGCATCATTGATACCGCGCCTCCGGCAAATGCGGCTTTAAGCAGGCCGCGTCTTGTTTGATCAGTCACCATCGGTTGCATTGAATCCTATTACGACGCCCAGCTCTACCGCGACTTCTTCATGAATCAAATACTTAAGCTGCTCCAACTTGTTAAATTGTGCCAGCACCGATTGATAGCCTTCACGACTTTGCAGCAAATCAAACAAGCTCGATTGTTCAGGCCAAGCCATCAACGTCGCTTCAAACTGCGCTTTGATTGAGTCTGCCAGATCTGCTTTACCGCGTTGGCGCAGCAACTGGTCCAAACCCTTACCGTCGGCCAGATACAGAGCCTGTAACGCTTCTACGTTGGCTTTGAGATTGAGCATTGAGCTCTTCGAACGCCAGGATTCTGAGAAGTACGGTCGAGGATGTCCGATTTTTGCCATTGGTCGGCTGAGTTTTTTCATGCTGTATTCAAGTTGATTCGACAACACAGCAATGTATTCCGCATACCAGTTTTGCGTATCCAGTTGGATCCATGGATTGGTTTCCCACGCTTTTGCAATATGCGCCGCATTGATTAGCAAATTGCCACTTATGGCGACACCCGTGTCGCAGGTGGCCGGGTTTGCCACTAGATCGGAGGCTCGATCATAAAGCAGCCATTCAATGGCGCCCAATCCCTGCACCGTAACACTTTGCTTTGAAATTTGTTCTGGCGTCCAGTGTCGCTGCTGTTCGACCAACGCCGACATTTTACGACCAGTGGTATTTTTCTTGTCTGGCCAGAACTGAATATTCCAGCTCTGCTCCAGCGCTTGCGATGGGCCACGCTCTTGACCCTGCAACGCCATCCAGGCATTCATAGTTTGGTGCCACTGTTTTTTCACTGATTCTGGATGGTTGCGACCGTCTGCACAATACGCGGCAAACGCTTTGTTAAGCGCTTCCGCTGCGCTTGAGAAACGCTGAGCCGATGCAGATTCCAGCTGATAAACCGGATGACTGATATGCGGCGTTGGCGACGCAGCAGAGACACCACCGGCAAACCCGCTCAGACTGACTATCGCGACACCAAAACGCGCGAGTTGACTACAATTCATGGTTATCCCCTTATAGTGAATTCAGAAAGGCGATCAGCGCCTGACGTTGTGCGTCATTAAACTTGAGTACGGCTTGTTTCGCAGGCTCCGCCTCACCGCCGTGCCACAATACCGCTTCCATTAGATTACGAGCCCGGCCATCGTGTAAATAATACGTGTGCCCATTCACTTCCTGCGTGTAACCAATCCCCCACAATGGCGACGTCCGCCACTCTCGCCCATTAGCAAGGTATTCATCGCGATTATCTGCCAACCCTTCCCCCATATCGTGGAGCAACAGGTCTGTATAGGGATGAATTTCCTGTCCTGATAACGCCGGAAGATCCGCACGCACCGCCGTCTTCACACTCGGTTTGTGGCAGTTGTCGCAACCGGCTTCGGCAAACAAGGTTTGTCCATACTTGACCGCCGGATCGTTCACATTGCGTCGCACTGGTACCGCCAAATGCTGAGAATAGAACTCAACGAACTTCAGAATCTTATCACTGACTTCCGGCGAGCCGCCTTTTGGTAACTCATCACACAACGTCTGCTTTGCGGTACAGTTTTCGTTAGGAAACAGGTTACTGGTCAGTCCAACATCGCCATTAAATGCGGCCGCATTTTGTTGCATCAGCGTCGGTTGACCAGCTTTCCAGCCAAAACGACCGATGGCAAATTGTTGTTTTTGCACATCCCACACCCGGTTTACTTTCCCCGAAATGCCATTACGACCGTCACCAGATTGTGCCCAGGTCAGCAGCGTGCTGTCCGGTATGCTCTCTAACAAGCCCAGGCCAATCATCGGCGGAGCAACACGAGCAGAGAATTGAGTCTCAGGGTGCATTGGGCCGTATTGCAAGTCCACAATCTTAAGCTTCGGTTTGCGTAACGTCACTTGTGTCCCGTCAGAAAAAAGGACAGGAATCGATGTGTATGTAATATCGACCACCCCTTCTGCCTTTTGATCCGGCAACGCGAAATCCTGCAGTTGCGCCCCATAAGTCGGCTCAGGCACGACACCGTCTCGAATAAACACGTGTTTCTGTTCTGCGGTCATCGCTGGAATACTGAGCCGAACCAGCATCGACACCGCATGCTGGTCATTTCGCTCAGGTGGATGACCACGACCATCTTTGATGTGGCAGTTCTGACAACCGTTGGTATTGAACAGTGGGCCGAGTCCATCTCTGGCGTCGGTTGAAGACGGAGACTGAACCCAAGGGTTACGGAAAAAACTGTTCCCAACACTAAAATCCAGACGCTTAGCAAGTGGCAGGTTGGACGCCGGCAGTGAGTAGGCATTTGGCCCTTGCTTTTTTGTGCTCGTGTCGCCGCCGGACTTGACTCCATACGCCATCGCATGGGTTGATAACAACGCCAGGGTGGCCGCAGCAAGGTACTTTTTCATAACATGGCTCTCATGCAAAAAAATCGCCGCTTCTCACTCAAATGCAAACGGCAAAAGGGCTCATAGTGAGCCCTTGGTTATGTTGTTATTCTGCTTAAAATTCGTGATCAGCTGTGTCCGGGTTCAAGCTGTCGATACCAATCACATTAGCCGCGCGTTCAATCGCAGACGTTTGTGCCACCAGTGATGTAATCGTGTCATTCACCAGTGCATTGCCTTTCGCATTGCCTGCAGCAATCAGTTGATCGAAGTGCTGATTGTCTTTTTCAGCAGAGATCACTAACTTGTTGACCTGGAGCAGAGTGGTATCAAACTGCTGCTGAATTTCCTTGGCTGCTTGAGCATCTTTTTGCTCTACCAGCGCCGCGATACCCGGGCCGCTCAGGGTTGAACCATCAGCACGTTTATATTCACCCGTGTAAACGTTGTAAATTCCCTGCTCATTGTAATAGTGCGAGTTATGCGTATTGTCGGAGAAGCAATCGTGCTCATCTTCGGTCGAGTTCGCTTCCAACGCCACTTTCATGCGTTCGCCAGCCAGCTCACCCAGCGACAAAGAACCCATACCGAACAGCATTTTACGAACGCCATTTTCAGCAGGCTCATTGAGCAGAGATTCGCGGTAGTTGCCTTTTTCGTCAGCCGACCACTGTTTTTCCATCCACGCCAAATCCTGCACCAACAGGTCCGCAGCAGCTTTGAGGTATTCACCACGGCGATCACAATTATCATTCGTACAGCCTTCACCCACCACAAAATCGGTGTACGCACGCGCACCGGCTCCTGCGTTGGTGCCATTCAAATCTTGCCCCCACAGCAGGAACTCAATCGCATGGTAACCCGACGCCACGTTTGCTTCTGAGCCGCCAACTTCGTTCAGATTGGCAATCAACTCAGGTGTAATCTTTGCGGTATCAATGGTTGTCGCTCCGATTTTCAGTTGCTTGTTGGCGACAATATTCGCCTGCGCACCTTCATTGCCAAGCTCATATTGATAGTCCGAACTCACGTAATCGATCAGCCCTTCGTCCAGCGGCCAGGCATTCAATTGGCCTTCCCAATCATCAACTACGGCGTTACCAAAACGGAAAACTTCAGACTGTTGGTAGGAAACGCGTGAAGCCAACCAGGCTTGCTTTACTTGGTTAAGTTTGGCTTCTGACGGAGCCGCCAGAAACGTATCAATTGATTTGTCCAACGCTTGTGCGGTGGTCAGTGAGTCGGCAAAGACAGCATGCGCAAGATCAGCGTAATGTTCGACAACTTGATCCTGAGTTACGTTGGTCGCCATCACTGAACCGCTCAATGCAATCAGAGATGCAGCAAGAGAACGGGTTAGAAAAGGGTTTACAGTCATTTTGAAGCATCCTTGTTGAGCTACTTGTAATCTTAATTCATTGCTAGTGCTAATTATTCTCATTTGCACTTCTAAAGTCAGATAATACAAATTTACATTTTGTTTTCAACTTTTTTGTTTCAAAACACTTCAAAGCCAGCACATTTCTGCTTTCAATACACAACCACACTCACATCATTACCGATGTAGTGGTCAAAAAAAGCCCCGCAAAAGCGGGGCTTAACCGATAGTAACCGGCTACAGTTTGAGATGGTGCTTCCCGTGGGCGACTTTGGCCTTGAGGTAATTTTCATTACCAGACTTGATGTGCGCCGATGTATTCACCACTTCTTCAATATCAATACCGTGCTCTTTAAGCTCACGTACTTTCTTAGGATTATTAGTCACCAGACGGATCTTAGATACCCCCAGAGCTTTCAGCATTTGTGCCGCTTCAGTGAAATCGCGCAGGTCATCACCAAAACCAAGATGGTTATTGGCTTCGTAGGTATTCATTCCTTCACTTTGCAAACGGTAAGCGTCAATCTTATTGTAAAGACCAATACCACGACCTTCCTGACGCAAATAAAGGATAATGCCGCCTGTATCGCCCATCTTATTAATGGTTTCTTCCAACTGCTCACCACAGTCACAGCGTGAAGAGTGGAACACGTCTCCGGTCAGACATTCTGAATGCATACGAACCAGTGGTACCGGGTCATTGTGATCGGCCTGTTTAAAAATAACCGCAACATGTTCTTTGTCCGTTTTCAGACCACGGAATGAGAGAATTTCCGCATCAATGTTGCTTTTGGCTCCGACTTTAAAATCTACTCTGGCTCTTACTTCCGCCATATTCCCACTCACTTGCAATGTCGCACGCTGCGATACTATTAAACCATGCATTACTGCACTCTCTGTTGCCACTTATCATGGGGGTTGATACCCGAGATTTCAACGATTAGATCACTTCTGTATCTCGCAGCTCCCACCCCGTCTAGTGCTGGGAAGAGCGGAAGCACACAGCAATCCACAGGCATTCACCAATCGATGCAGCAAAATGTTATAATATAACATTTTAGTTTAATGGCAATAAAAAACCTTCGTCAGATGACTAACGAAGGTTTCTGGGAAATCCGTATAAAGTTAAATGATATTAGTGTGTTTGCTTTTTCTTCCAAACAGAAAGTTCAATCCACACATTTTCCAACTCTCTTAATTCTTCTTCCGTTAATAACGAAAGCGTTGGCTTAGAT
>NZ_WXWP01000234.1:0-7814 GCF_009904765.1 Vibrio sp. V39_P1S14PM300 | reverse complement strand
AAAAGAGTAAATTAACGAGATTACTGCGAACAATGTCACTTATTTGCTTACCACAGCAAGAGAAATGATGATCCACATCACTCTCATCATTAAGCAATGCAGTGGTGCTATAACAAGCAGAGTGCCATTTTGTGAAATGACTCTCACTTAACAGTGCGTCAATTGCGATTAAATAGTCGCAAAATGACGTTTTTTCCGCACTGGCATTCGGACAAAAACAACAAGAAAGGATTATTGATATGTTGAGGCTACTCGCCATTACACTGACGTGCCTATGGAGCGCAAATCTATTTGCCCAGCCACTTTTCTGGTCTGCACAAAAAGGCGACCTCCACTACCTCATTCTCGGTTCGGTGCACGTTGGTGACGAAAGCATGTATCCATTACCAACAGCCATCACGCACTTTCTGGCCAAGAGTGACGGCTTGATTATCGAAACGGATATACGCAAAACCGATGGCGCAGTCTACCCGCCAGCAACGTTACTCACGAAGCAGGTCACTTCTGAACAAGAAGCAAGCCAAATTGCCCGAATTGCAAAAGAAACCGGGCTCTCTTATGAAGTCCTGATGCAACTCCCACCCTGGCAAACCGCCCTAAGTATCCAAATGGCACAATTTTCTCATCTTGGCTACAACCCGGGAGATGGGGTTGATATGAGATTAATGTCCAAAGCGACCATCAACAATGTTCCGGTGCTGAGCCTTGAACCTTTGCAGTTTCAGATTGACATGCTCACCCGCCAGCCGCAAGGAGGTAAAGAGCTACTGACCTCCATACTCAATGACTATGATAAAGGAGAGCAACTAACGGATTGCCTGATCAACAGCTGGAAGGCTGGCGACGCGCAAAAGCTGGTCGAGTCTGCGGATCTGTCATCGGTCAGCGACACGTTCACAGAACAATTTCTCTATCAGCGTAATCGTGACTGGGCCACCAAGCTCGACAATGGCACGATATTGCCCAAGCCGGCTGGTCGCTATCTGGTTGTAGTCGGTGCGCTTCATTTGGTCGGTAAAGATAACCTGATCGACCTACTCACACAAAAAGGCTTTCAGATCGCTCAGCTTTCGGACAGCCAAATCGCACACTGCACGCTGTGAACAAGACGAAGACACCAATATAAGCCCCGACATCGCTGTCGGGGCTAAGCAATATGGTCGCTGAAGAGGGATTCGATCGGACTGGCGCTCCAGTCCACGACCCGAGTCGCGGCCCTACTAAACCTAAACACCAAAAACGAAAAAGCCCCAGCATTTCTGCTGAGGCCTTAAATGTGGTCGGTGAAGAGGGATTCGAACCCCCGACCCTCTGGTCCCAAACCAGATGCGCTACCAAACTGCGCTATTCACCGAAAAAGTTGTTCAGGCTATTGCCTGTCAACGGATGCGTATATTACGGATTCTCATGTTGAACGCAAGTGATTTGACTCAGTTTTTCTGAATTTCAGTTTGTTCGACTAAAACATCATCAACGGGCCACAAATTGTGACAAAAAACACACCCGAAGAAACATATTATCAACCTATGCAACACAATTGATCCAGATCAGTGTCGCCGAGCCAAGCAAGCATTAACGTAAACCCCGTCTTCGCAACTTTGGAGGAAACATGGACTTTTGGCTTGATCTCCTATTTGGTAATGCAGTGGGGCTATCTTCAATGATAGTAATCTTTGGCGCTTTGGGTCTGATGCTGTTCTACGGCGGTTTCTTCATTTACAAGGTTATGAACGACAAATCTCCTCACTAGATCGCTTAGCACCTATTCGTAGAGTAGTGTGACGCTATGCACCGGATTAGATTGCTTGTCTAATCCGGTTTTTTATTGCCTTTAAGACTGAATTGAAAAGATAAGTGATCACTCACCTTTTTCGGTTGGTATAATTCTGTTATTGATCCCTACCAGTGAGATGCCATTATGTCTCATGACGATGATTTTGCCCTCTTCCATGAAATGATGGGAGACGTCAAACCGCTCAAAAACGATACCGCGGAACTGAAAAAAAGCCACAGCGTGACCGAAGCGCAACTGGCCAAACGTGAGGCCGCCATCTGGCTTACCGAAGATGACCCTGAGTATCTGTCGACCGAACATGCCACTATGCTCAAGCCGCAAGACGTGATCGAGTTTAAGCGTGACGGTGTGCAGGAAGGCGTCTATCGCAAACTGAGGCTCGGGAAGTACCCGATTCAGGCTCGGCTGGATTTGCACCGAAAAACACTGAAAGAAGCCCGTGACGAAGTCATTTCCTTCTTGCGTCAATGCATCGCTATGGATATCCGCACGGTTGTGATCGTGCATGGTCGGGGGGAAAAATCCAACCCGCCAGCTCTGATGAAAAGCTATGTGGCAACCTGGCTGACACAAATACGCGACGTGCAGTGTGCTCACAGTGCACAGCGCTTCCACGGCGGCACCGGGGCGGTGTACGTCTTGCTCAGAAAGAGCAGCGACAAAAAAATGGAAAACCGGGAGCGCCACCAAAAACGCATGGGCTAACAGCACCATTAATGGTACACTCCGCGCAGATAGTGAGCAGCTTTAATAGCTGCTCTGTTTTTACCGATTGCCGTTGTGAAACGTAGAGAGAACAACATGTCACAAGATTCAGCAAAACGCCTCAATAAATACATCAGTGAGACAGGTTACTGCTCTCGTCGCGAAGCCGATAAACTGATCGAACAGGGTCGGGTAACCATCAATGGCACCGTTCCGGAAATGGGGACAAAAGTCCTTCCCGGAGATGATGTCTGCATCGACGGCAACCCGGTTAGCGCCAAAGAAAAGCCGATTTATATTGCGCTGAATAAGCCGACCGGTATTACCTGCACCACCGAACGTGATATTCCGGGCAACATCGTCGACTTCATCGGGCATAAAAAGCGTATTTTTCCAATTGGCCGTCTCGATAAGCCGTCTGACGGTCTGATTTTCCTCACCAATGATGGTGATATCGTTAATAAAATTTTACGCGCCGGGAACAATCACGAGAAAGAGTACGTTGTTCGAGTCGACAAACCTGTCAGTGATGAATTCATTCGCCAAATGAGCGCAGGCGTCCAGATTCTTGATACCGTCACCCTGCCATGCAAAGTGACGCGTGAAACCAAATTTTCTTTCCGTATCGTCCTGACACAAGGTCTTAACCGTCAGATTCGCCGGATGTGTGAAGCTTTGGGGTACGAAGTGTTTAAGCTGCGTCGGGTACGCATTATGAACATCACTCTGGACGGTATTCCTAACGGCCAGTGGCGCTACCTGAGTGACTCGGAAGTGAATGACATTCTGGCGATGTGTGAAGACTCCAGCAGCACCGAAGAAGCATCAAAAGTCGACAGCCAGGGTAAGCGCATTCGCAAAGCCACGGATGCTAAGCTCTTTGACAGCCGGGAAGAAAATCAAAACTCCAGTGCTCGCCGAAACCCAAAGAGCCGTACGTTTAAAGGCAACAATGCCGACGCATTCCGCCACGCGCCGAATTCGAAAAAAGGTCGCGGCCCACAAAAGCCAACATCTGAAAGTCACAAACCGTACCGAAAACCAGCAGCAGGTCACTCGGCGCCACGGCCAAGTGCGAAACCTCGCACTGGTGGTACTCTCAGCCTGAAAAAATAAATCACCAATAAAAAGGGGAGCGTCATGCTCCCCTTTTCTATTCAGGGTTATCGCGTGTTATTTCGTACCAAAAATCTTATCACCCGCGTCACCCAGTCCCGGAACAATGTAGCCTTTGTCGTTCAGCTTTTCGTCGATCGCAGCAGTGTACAGCTCAACATCCGGGTGTGCTTTTTCCAACGCTTCAATCCCTTCCGGCGCCGCCACCAGCACCAGCACTTTGATCTGATTACAGCCCTGCTCTTTCAGAAGGTCGATAGTGGCGATCATCGAACCACCAGTAGCCAACATCGGATCCACCACCAGCGCGATACGCTCACCGATGTTCGAAGCCAGCTTGTTGAAGTACGGAACTGGCTCCAGGGTTTCTTCGTCACGGTAGATACCGACGACACTGATACGTGCACTTGGCATGTGCTCCAGAACACCATCCATCATACCCAGACCTGCGCGCAGAATCGGTACAACAGTCACTTTCTTGCCTTTGATCTGATCGACTTCTACCGGGCCGTTCCAGCCATCAATGGTTACTTTCTCAGTTTCAAAGTCCGCGGTTGCTTCGTAAGTCAACAGACTACCTACTTCTGTTGCTAGCTCACGAAAACGCTTTGTGCTGATATCACCTTCTCGCATTAGACCGATCTTGTGCTTCACTAGAGGGTGTTTAACTTCAACAACTTTCATTTCCATCTCCGGCTTAGTATTGGCAATTTTTAAACAAACTTTCCGATTATAAACGATTTCCCTCTCAATATCTTGATCTGAGCTAAGATAAAAAACTCGCGCAAACGTTTGCTCTTTGTGTTTAAGCACTGGTAGAATAGCGCCGTTTTCATATCCAACTTAAGTTCGAGGACTTTCCCGTGAGCGGTAACAACTCTTCTCTTAGCTACAAAGACGCTGGTGTAGACATCGATGCAGGCAATGCGCTTGTTGACCGAATCAAAGGTGCAGTAAAACGTACTCGTCGTCCTGAAGTGATGGGCGGTATCGGCGGTTTTGGCGCTCTGTGCGAACTGCCAACGAAATACAAACAGCCGGTTTTGGTTTCCGGTACCGATGGCGTTGGTACGAAACTGCGTCTGGCTCTGGATATGAACAAACACGATACCATCGGTATTGACCTGGTTGCGATGTGTGTCAATGACCTGATTGTTCAAGGTGCTGAGCCGCTGTTTTTCCTAGATTACTACGCGACCGGCAAACTGGATGTCGATACCGCGGCCGATGTGGTCACCGGGATCGCCGATGGTTGTGTTCAGGCAGGTTGTGCCCTGATTGGTGGCGAGACCGCTGAAATGCCGGGCATGTACGAAGGCGAAGACTACGACGTTGCAGGTTTCTGCGTTGGTGTTGTTGAAAAAGAAGACATCATCGACGGTACAAAAGTACAAGCCGGTGACGCACTGATCGCGGTTGGCTCAAGCGGCCCGCACTCAAATGGTTACTCGTTGATCCGCAAGATCCTGGATGTCTCTGGCGCGGACAAAAACGAAGAGCTGGATGGTCGTACCATCGGTGAACACCTGCTGGAACCCACCAGAATTTACATCAAGTCAGCGCTGAAAATGATCGCCGAACACGACATTCACGCCATTTCTCACATCACTGGCGGCGGCTTCTGGGAAAACATTCCACGTGTATTACCACAAGGCACCAAAGCGGTGATTGATGGAAACAGCTGGGAATGGCCAGTCATTTTTAAATGGCTGCAAGAAAAAGGCAACGTCACGACACATGAAATGTATCGCACCTTCAACTGTGGTGTTGGCCTGATTGTCGCACTGCCAAAAGCGCACGCCGATGCTGCGGTTGCTCTGTTGCAGCAGGAAGGAGAAAACGCTTGGATCATCGGTGAAATCGCTGATGCTCAAGCTGGAGAAGAACAGGTAGAGATCAACTGAGCATGAAAAGTATTGTTGTTTTAGTTTCAGGAAATGGTTCCAACTTACAAGCGATTATCGATGCTTGTGAAACCAGCATTAATAATGGCAAAGTGACCGCTGTTTTTTCAAACAAAGCAACTGCTTATGCTTTAGAGCGTGCCAAGAAAGCCGGGGCAGCAGGTGTCTTTCTCGATCCAAAGTCATTCGATACCCGTGACGCTTTCGATCATGAACTGATGAAACAGATTGACGAGTACAGCCCGGATTTGATTGTGCTGGCTGGTTACATGCGCATCCTGAGTGGTGAATTCGTTCGCCATTACATGGGGCGCATGATCAATATTCACCCCTCACTGCTACCGAAATATCCGGGCTTAAATACCTATCAACGCGCCATTCATGCGGGTGATGAAGAGCATGGCACCAGCGTTCACTTCGTGACTGAGCAACTGGATGGCGGACCGGTTATCCTCCAGGCAAAAGTGCCCATTTTCGATGACGATACCATCGACACGCTGACTGAGCGGGTTCAAACGCAAGAATACAAAATCTACCCACTGGTGGTGGAATGGTTTGTAAACGACCGTCTGGAAATGCGCGGCGGTAAAGCGTTTCTTGATGGCAAGCAGCTTGGTATTCATGGCTACGCCAGCGAGTAAAATACTCACGCGATCAAAAAAGGGTTGATGTTTTATCAACCCTTTTTTCTTTTCCTGGAGTTATTCCAGAGACTCAGTAGGTGCCTGATTCCCCGGCTTGGCCGCTGCAAACGGCACATCATGCAGCTGTGCCGCATTACCATCAATCAATTCACCGAAATGAAACAGACCGTATTCGCCAGGCTTCATCCGATGCCAGTTTTCGTTATCGGTCAGTGGCTGGGTCGCGATCACCGAGACAATGTCATTCGGGGTGGTTTCTTCCTGAAAGTTGATGGTCACATCTTCATCAATCAGGGTCGCCTTGCCAAACGGAGCCCGGCGAGTAATCCAGTACAGATGATTGGTACAGTAGGCCATGACATATTCCCCGTCAGAAAGCAGCATGTTGAATACTCCTTTCTCTTTGAGGACGCCACAGCGCGCTGCCACGAACTGGAAAACACCAATCATGTCCTGAGGTGGCTCTGGGAACTTCTCTTCCATCTCGTTGAGCAGCCAGCAAAAAGCCAGCTCGCTGTCGGTCTGGCCCACCGGCCTGGTCCGACCGGTGTCCATGTCCAAATAACCTGACAACTGCCCATTGTGCGCAAATGTCCAGTAACGTCCCCAAAGCTCGCGAGTGAACGGATGGGTATTTTCCAGATTCACGCCCCCACGGTTCGCCTGTCGGATATGACTCACAACCGCGCAGCTTTTGATCGGATAGTTCTGCACCCATTCCGCGATCTTAGACTGGCAGCTCGGGTTAGGGTCTTTAAAGGTACGAAACCCTTTCCCTTCGTAAAAGGTGATCCCCCAGCCATCACGATGTGGGCCAGTTTTTCCTCCCCGCTGCATCAGTCCGGTAAAGCTGAAACAGATATCGGTGGGTACATTTGCGCTCATGCCGAGCAGTTCACACATGTTTTTTAAAACTCCCTGACCGCCCTATAAGGCTTATTCCATTTCTTTTTCAATCAATTGAATCACGATGTGGATGATCTTGATGTGCACTTCCTGAATACGATCTGCGTAACCAAAATGCGGTACCCGAATTTCCACATCCGCCAGACCAGCCATCTTGCCGCCGTCTTTACCCGTCAGAGCTATGGTTTTCATCCCTTTGGCTTTGGCCGCTTCAATCGCTTTCAGAATATTGCCAGAGTTACCAGAAGTCGATAAACCGAACAGTACGTCCCCTTCAGAGCCGACCGCTTCGACATAACGAGAAAAGACGTAGTCGTAGCCAAAATCGTTACTGACGCAAGAAAGGTGGCTCGGATCGGAAATCGCAATACCAGGGTAACCCGGACGATTGTCACGGTAACGCCCCGTCAGCTCTTCAGCAAAGTGCATCGCATCGCAGTGAGAGCCGCCGTTGCCGCAAGACAACACTTTGCCGCCTTGTTTGAACGAATCCGCGATCACTTTGGCCGCAGCTTGAATCTGAGCGATATTGTGATCATCGCTCAGGAATTTATGCAGAACGTCGGCCGCTTCGTTTAATTCACTTCTAATCAGATCCTGGTACATAGGTTCATCTCTTATTTGTTATTTCGTTTACGCTCCGGGGAGAGCGCACGGTTAATCTGAGTTTACTCAAACAATTCTCACTGTCGATAGTGAAGCGGTAAGAATTCTGTCTTTCTCGCTATTTCTGTTACCTCAGGG
>NZ_WXWP01000075.1:0-7834 GCF_009904765.1 Vibrio sp. V39_P1S14PM300 | reverse complement strand
AGGTGTATCGTCGGCATCGTCAGATGTGTATAAGATTCAGCAATTGATCTGACTCCACTTTATCGGAAAGCTATTGGTTTTGATCGGCTGGCGTCGATGATCGACAGCGCACTGAACGCTGATCCAGTTTCAGCGGGATACCCTCCGTACAATATTGAAATGGTGGGCGAAAACCAATATACCATCACACTGGCCGTTGCCGGGTTTGACGAAAGCGAACTCGATATTCAGGTTGAACGTGGTGTCCTGATGATAAAAGGGCACAAATCCAGCAAAGCAGAAAGTAAGTTCCTTTATCAGGGGATAGCGAATCGTTCATTTGAGCGCAAGTTTGACCTAGCTGAATACGTCGAAGTCAAAGATGCAGAATTGGCCAGTGGGTTGTTGACTATTCACCTGATCAAAGAGGTACCGGAGGCGATGAAACCAAGGCGTATTGCCATCACCCAGGCCGATAAAAGTCAGGTTATCGAGCATAAAAAAGACGAATCACTTGCCTGAGCAATCAATCAGAGAATTAAGGCTGCACGTGGTGCAGCCTTGCTTTTATTTGCGTGGTATGCGGGTATAAAGCCGGCGAGTCGTTTTGGTGGAAGGTTTTTTCACTTGTTTAATCACCCCTTTTTGCAGCATCAGGCTATTGGGGTAGGCGATAATGTTGCCGTTATCATGTCTGATTAACACGTGGAACATCCGAATGTCATGGATTTCACCGCTGATGTCTTCATCTTTATCCACGACTTTGATGCGATCACCAATCCGGTATGGAAAGACGAAGAAGATCAGAAAACTGGCAGTGATATTGCTCAGGATCGACCACTGAGCAAATAAAGCGACCCCCAGAACGGCGAACACCGATGAAAGGAACAGTGAGACATCGCCATAGCCGATCCCGGTGGCAATCGCGAAAATTGACGCAAACAGGAACAGATACACGGTATTGAAGCAGCGAGTCACGAATGTTAACCGAGCTTTGTTTACGCCTTTGGCTCGTGCCAGGCTGGCTATGGTACGGTTGGCGACTTTCTTGATTACCAGATACGAAAGAATAATGATCAGGCCGATCAGTACCTTATATCCAACCGTCCCAGCAGTGAAGTAGTGTGTTAGTGGCTCCATAAGCTACCAGATTAGGTCATGATGAGCTTGAGCTCATCCGAGTTGAACAATCTGATTGTGATGATAAAGGCAAATGAAAGGAACGCCAAACACTACATTTTATTGTGTAATACGCTTATTTTTATTGTGTTTATTAAATGCGAATGTGCGGTGTGTTTCGCAAAAATGTGGGCTGTCTCTTATAGTTTTGTCGATTAAAAGGTGATCTTTTCCGACGTCTCTCCTTATAATCATGTTGTTGTGTATCTGAGAGACATAGATTGAGCGATTGAGATGCAGTTTAATCCAGAAGAATCGGTCAAAATTTCCATTGAACAGCTGCTGCCAGGCATGTTTGTGACGGCGATTCAGCAGAGCGAAAAGGTGAACCTTTCTCATGCCGGGCGAGTCAATTCCCAAGCCTCCATTCAGCAGTTGGTCAGCACTGGAGTGAAGTTTGTCTGGGTGGACCAGAAGTTATCCCGAAGTGGTGTAGTGATTAATGCCTATGTGGAGCCAGACGTCGAACCTGCTCCCCCAGTCGGAGAGTCGCCCGAGCCCCAAACCAATCGGCGGGGACGAAAACAACTCAGTCGTGACGCGGCACAAAAAAAAGCGGCGCGTATCATTGAAGAAGCCAAAACGCTGGCTCAGAAACTACTCAATAAATCTCTGAATAATCAGGATATTCACGTCAGTGAAATAGAATCTTGGGCGGGGGAGATGATTGATACGGCGTTAGTAGACAACAATGCTTTGCAATGTGTCTCCGCACTTCGAAATAAAGACGCCTATTTACTAGAGCACTCGGTCAACGTGGCCTGCCTGATGGTGACGTTTGGTAGACACCTCGGGTTTGATGCGGAAACACTCAAAGAGATGGCGATTGGCGGCATTATTCATGATGTGGGCAAAGTAAAGGTTGACGATCAGATTCTGCATAAGCCAGGTAAGTTAACGCCGGAAGAATTTGAGCATATGAAGCTGCATCAGGTGTTTGCTGATGAGATCATTGCCAACGTTCACGGGCTGAGTCAGATCAGCCGCGACGTTTGCCTGATGCATCACGAGAAACTTGACGGCAACGGCTATCCGAAAGGGCTCAAAGGCGATCAACTGCCCGTTCATGGCCGCATGAGCGGTATCGTGGACATTTATGATGCACTGACGGCAGACCGTTGTTACAAGCAGGGGATGAGCTCGGCAGAAGCTTTCAAGATCATGCTGTCGTTGACGCCATTTCATCTCGACAAAGAGTTGGTGTACAAGTTCATCAATTGTATTGGTGTGTATCCGGTTGGCTCGATCGTTGAACTCAGTGATGGCCGGGTCGCTATCGTCTGGACAGCGAATCCAAGTCAGCCTCTGAAACCTGAAGTGAAGAGTTTCTACTCCAATAAGTACCACCGTTTTACGGATGTGGCGTTTATCGATTTGAAAAGCAGTGCGTTGAAAATCGAGCGGGCACTGGCTCCTTCACAACTCGATTTTGACGTCAAACCTTTCTACGACCAATAATAAAAAGCCCCGAGTCATGTCGGGGCTAATCATGATTGGGTTTACATTGCCAGGTACGAGACCGGAATGTCAGGGTTGATGGCTTCCAGTGTTGCCTGAGTATCGGCCAGATGGCTGATGGTTCCTTCCGCCATTTCAACTAACGCAGCCGAAACAATATCACCGAACTCACGACCATCCAGCAGTATCTGAATCAGAGCGACCTGAAGAGGCGGCAGGCTAGGGTTAAACGCCGCGTTTTCCGCATACGCGCCTTTAAAGACTTTTCCATCATTCAATTGTAAAGCGACGCCACTCAGGTTGTGAGTGTAAGGTGCATGGCTTGCGTTCAATGCGCTTAATGCCGATCGTACCAGCGGATCACTGTCCTGAGTGGTCTTGCCATGATCGACTTTCGACATCAATGCCGATTCAATACCAAGATCGGACGGGCCGAACGAATCTGGCAGGTATTGCTGCAACGTCATTTCATCGCGCTCTGGAAGTTGAACGACCAGTTTGTCTGCCGAGCTCAGTTCATTCATAAACTGACGACAGTGACCGCAAGGGCTGAAATTGACCGTAATGTCTGAGATGCCGGTTTCACCTTTCATCCATGCGTGACTGATCGCACATTGTTCAGCATGAACCGTTTGACCTAGCTGGCAACCGGCAATTTCGACATTAGCACCGAAGTAGATACGGCCGGACAGGCCGCGAGCAAGAGCACCAACATTGAATTTAGAAATGGGCGTGTAGGAGTAGCAGGCGGCAAACGGAAGAAGCGCCACACGAAGTTCCGCGTCGTTCAAACCAGAAACGATTTGCAGTTGTTTAAACTGCTCCGGAGACAAAGTCGCGTCAAAATCGTCCGCCAGCAGAATAGGACCAAGGTAATCTGCGATGGACGCCGGCACATCTGAGAGTGCTTGTTCAATACGGCTTTTCATAATGAATCCTTATTTGAATGCTGGATTACATTTTATGATAACGCTAAAACATTACTGAGATTTAGATCACGCTAAATAGTGTAATGATGTTGATGTTTTCATAATTAGAGTGATGTCACACATGATATCGATTGCACCTTATGTTTCAGTGAACTCCGTCGTATATCAACCTTAGTATACGACGGAGAACGCGGAACGTGTGTTAGTGAGACAACCAGACGGACAGAGCAAAAATGCTGGGTGCCAGAATGGAAGTGATGACGCCGCACAAGACCAGCGCAAGTGAGCTGAATGCTGCATCACGGGGATCTTTTTCTGCACAGGTTGCCGTCCCAAGGGCATGCGAGACGGTACCCATGGTCAGCCCTTTGGCGATCGGGTGCGAAATATTCAACATGTTATAAATCGGGTAGGCAAGAATGGCGCCAAACAGCCCCACCAATACCACTAAAACGGCAGCAATCGCTGGTTCTCCGCCGAGATGGCTGGCGACTTCCATTGCAATCGGAGTGGTGACGGATTTTCCCATCAAACTGGCAATCAGTGCCACATCGGCTTTCATTGCGACGGCTATCAGACCTGCGGTCATCATCGACATTACACTGCCGACACTGCACGCCAGCATAATAATGCGCCAGTTCGCCCGTATTTGTGGGATCTGTTCGTACAGGGGAAACGCCAGTGCGACGACGGCCGGCTGCAGTAACATGCTGATCCACTGGTTGTCCTGATAGTAAGTCTCAAACGGAACCTTGAGGTAAGTCAGAATCGGGATAATGATCGCGATACTGATCAGCAGAGGGTTCATCAGAGGTGTTTTAAATTTCTGGCATAACCAGCGGGCGAAAAAGAACACCACGAGCGTCGCGATTAACCACATGTTTTGTTCCCCTTCTTCAACAGACGATCCAGCATCAGTCCAAGAAGGACCAGGACGATCAGCGTGCCACCGATGGCGCTGGCCAGAATGGGCAGAGCATTGTTGATCAGCAGATCAAAATGCTCCATCAATCCCACACTGATGGGAACAAACAACAGGATCATATAGCGAATAAACAGGCTGGCGCCTGGCTTAACCCAGTCGGAAGGAACCAGGCCACTGGCCAGTAATCCGAACAGAATAAGCATGCCAATGATACTGCCCGGAATCGAAATACCGAGGAGGGACTGAAGATTTACGCCTGCCATCAGGCAAAGGAAAATAAGCCCGATGGAGACGATGTATTGCAGAATGGTTTTCGCCATTTTTAAGTGCCGTAAAGATAAAGGAAAAGAGCAGAAGTCGCGTGTGGCGCTCTAAGATGTGAGCTCCATCACGTATTGGTAGACGGATTTTAAAATAGCTATTTTCTTTTCGTCAGTTTCATATTCGTGAACTAAGTTTTCCAGATTGAGCATATAGTCCTCAAGACGACTTTCGAAGTATTCACGACAATGATTTGCCCAGCGTTGCTGCTCAGCTTCGTCCAGCGTCCATGGATAATGGCGTGCACGGTAGCGGAATAATAATGGCTCGATGCGCGCGTCATTAAATGTAATGTCCAGCGCGGCCAGGTTATTCGGATCGGTGGAGCGAATAATGTCCATCGACGCTTTGTCTGCCGGGGAAAAGAAGTTGGCGTATAACTGTGTATCAACGTTGTCGCTCTTTTCGTACTCGCGTTCAACGCTGTAGATCGCGATGAGTTTTTCGCGCACTTCCGGATGTTGACGCAATACGGCGAGATTTTTCAGGCACTGCTCGCGGTCGATCCCGATTGAAGCCGCGTTTTCTGCGGTCAGGGTCTTGGCCGGTGCCAGAATTGGACATTTGTTTAAATGAACCAGCTTGATCGGCACCGGTGCTTGATCCGGACCCAACTCGCTGCGTTTGGTGTATAGACGTTCACGCAGCTCATCCGCACTCAGATCCAGCAATGGCTGAGGATCTTTCGCCAGATCGACCACGACCACGGCGTTTTGATTGGTCGGGTGCCAGGCCAACGGCACTATCCAACTTGTGTACTGGCATTCACGTCCGAGCATGCCGGAAACGTGCATCAGCGGTGTCATGTTGACGATATCAATCAACTCATTAAGTTTACGCTTATGGCGCATGTCAAAGAAGTAGCCGAAGAGCTTAGGCTGCGCGGCTTTGAGCTTTTTGGCCATTTCAATGGTAGCGATAACATCTGCCATCGCATCGTGTGCGTTGGCGTGTTCTATACCATTGGCGACAGACAAGTGCTCCAGTTTAAAGCTGGTGAAGCCTTCCTCGTTTTCTGGCCAAACCACGCCTTCTGGTCTCAGTGCATGGCAGGCGCGCATTACGTCGAGTAAATCCCAACGAGAATTGCCGTTTTGCCAGCTCCATGCATAAGGGTCAAGGAAGTTTCGATAGCAGGTGTAGCGAGTGACTTCGTCATCAAAGCGGATACTGTTGTAGCCAAGGCTGGTGGTTTTAGGCTTGGACAGCTCGGCGTGAATACGAGCAATAAACTCGGGCTCAGGTAACCCTTGTGCTTTGGCTTTTTGAGGCGTGATGCCAGTAATCAATGCGGCTTCCGGAGACGGCAGGTAGTCGGACGGAGGCTGGCAGTATATGACTAGGGGGTCACCGATAATGTTGAAATCCATATCGGTACGTACGCCAGCAAATTGTGAAGGACGGTCTAGCGATGGACTGGTTCCCCAGGTTTCATAGTCAAAAAAGAAGAAAGTGGGTTGCTCTGAGGTACCTGTGGTCGCATTTGTTTGATTCGAAGTAGACAAAATAGCCCTTATAAATCAGTTTGATAGTACATTCGGGTGTGAATGCGCTCAATGTATGGTTGTTTTCCCCACTAAGCTTATCTGGCTGAGGGAGCGTTAAAGGCTCGCAGAAAGCTCGGAAAAACAAGCGAATTCATAGCACTAAGTATCCGATAAGCGACGGCATGAAAGCAAGGCATATCACCCGACAAATCTACCGCAACGGCTGAGAAAACAACGCAGGCACGTGTGATTCACGGTATTTGGCCTTCATATTTTCGCCATCAAACAATCATCACTTTGTTGTCTCGGCTTCACAGGCGTCAGTCATACTAGCTAAACGACAGAACAGGATCGGTTACTGACATTGATATACGGCAGATTTTGTTACCCAGGCACGCATTGCCAGTGCCACCTCAGTGTTGAATGACGCGCTTACCCCTCAAGTCTTCGATGAAGTGCGGGGAGGCCATTTGATTTAAGCCCACTCAGGAAAGGAAGAGCCATGAACAACAGCCAAAAAACCGCGCTCGTGACTGGTGCCGCCCGAGGCATTGGCAGAGCCATCTGTGAACAGCTTCTGAATGATGGTTATCAGGTGATTGGTTTAGATATCACACCGATAGTCTGGAGCGATTCGCCGGCATTGGTTGCATGCGAAGTAAACTTGTGTGATGCCGAGCAGGTGAGAGATGTTGTACAAGAAATTCGTGAACAGTGCGAATGTGTCGATGTGTTGGTCAATAATGCGGGTATTACTCGTGACGCAATGTTACCGGATATGCAGGAAAGTGATTGGAATGCAGTATTGGATGTCAATCTTAAAGCCGTATTTTTGCTCACGCAGCAGGTCGCGCCACTGATGTTGGAGCAAGGAAGTGGCAGCATCATTAATATTTCATCCATTGTCGGGACGGATGGGAATGTCGGCCAAAGCAATTACGCTGCCAGCAAGGGCGGGGTGATCGCCATGAGTAAAGGCTGGGCGAAAGAGCTGGCAAGAAAAGGCGCCCAAATCCGAGTGAATTGCATTGCGCCTGGATTTATTGAAACAGACATGACTAAGGCACTTCCGGAAAAAGTCATTCACTACATGACCTCAAAAACACCACTTGGTCGAATGGGCAGCGCGCAGGATATTGCTGACGGCGTTGCGTTTCTGGCGTCAGACAAAAGCCGTTTTATTACCGGGCAAGTGCTAAAAATAGATGGTGGATTGGTGTTGTAGAGGCCTTGTCTCTACAACACATAAATGTCGAGATACTGCGAAATGCGCTAACCTATCTAACAGTAATCGGATCAGTCGACGATACTGTGTGCATGGGAAAGACCTGAACACGTGTTTTAAATATTTAAAGGTATGCCTTACCAGGCGCACCAAGGAGGACTCATGAAAGGAAAGTGTTTGTGTGGCAGTGTAGAAGTTGAAGCAGTAGATCACGCTGATGTTGGATTGTGTCATTGCTCTATGTGTCGACGCTGGTCCGGTGGGCCGATGTTTGCGGTACATTGTGGCAAGGCCGTGAAATTCACTGGAGAAAGGCCGTCAGTTTATCGCT
>NZ_WXWP01000370.1:0-7853 GCF_009904765.1 Vibrio sp. V39_P1S14PM300 | reverse complement strand
GATTTTTTGTGTCATCAAGTGATAAGGGCTTAGCCCAGCAGGCTCAATGCAGCGTTTGGTGCTTGTTTGGCCTGAGCCAGAACAGAGCTTGATGCCTGAGACAGAATCTGTGATTTGGTCAGTGCTGTCGTTTCTTTCGCGAAGTCAGTATCTTTGATACGGCTCTTCGACGCATTGACGTTCTCATTGATGTTGTCCAGGTTGCTGATCGCGTGGTCGAAACGGTTCTGGAACGCACCCAGCTCGGCACGGTGGCTATCCACATACTTCAGCGCCGAATCGATGATGGCCACAGATTCTTGTGCGCCACCGACGGAGGTGACATCAATAGTATCAACCGTGACCGCCTGGGCAGCGCCCATGCTCAGCTCACCCGCCAGACCACCAGAGAATGCAACAGCACCGTCCACTTTGTTGGTGCCAGCGAAAACTTGCAGCTGACCATCTTCGTTCACGGACGCTTTTACCAAATCAGTCTGACCGTTGATGTACGTTGCCAGCTCTTCGATGTCATCGCCCGCTTTCGCGCTGATAGAGATGCTTTGTGCCACGCCGTCTTTGTCAGTCAGGTCAATCGTCAAATCGTTCGCACCAGCTTGAACTGTCCAGTCTTTGTCTTTGCCGTTTGCAGCCACATAGCTGGAACCACCCATACCGACATTGTCTGAACGCATGTCGTTCAGAGACAACATAACGGCCTCACCGTTGTCTGCACCGATCTGGAACGATTTAGTGCCATAAGTACCGTTAAGCAATTTGTTACCACCGAATGACGTGGTTTCTGCAATACGGTTCAGCTCATCGTTCAGCGCAGTGATCTCTTCTTGAATCGCAACACGCTCAGATTTTGAGTTTGAACCGTTAGCTGATTGCAATGACAGGTCACGCATACGTTGCAGGATGTTGGTGGTTTCGTTCATCGCACCTTCAGCGGTCTGTGCGATAGAGATACCATCATTAGCGTTGCGTACAGCAACGTCCAGACCACGACTTTGAACATTCAAACGGTTCGAGATCTGAAGACCTGCAGCGTCGTCTTTCGCGCTGTTGATTTTAAAGCCTGAAGACAGACGTTCCATTGATGTTTGCTGAGCGTTGTTCGCACTGTTTAGGTAACGCTGAGCGGTCATTGCCGATACGTTAGTGTTTACATTTACTGCCATGGTGATTTCTCCAATTGATTTTCCGATGCTTCCGGTTTCCGACGTCTCGGAAAACCAAGTAGTTCTCTCAAAGTTACCTTTATTAACGGCCTACTCAGAATAACCTTTAGGATTTTTTTATGTTTTTTTCGAAAAAAATGCGTTTTGGAGAGAAAATACACTGAGGGGGACAAAAAGCGAAAAAAAGTGCACGTTATCCCTAAAGTCAGGCGAAAAACTGTCGATAACGCCCTTTCGTCGTTTAACTGCTGAGCAGCGTCAGCGCTAGGTTTGGCTGTTGTTTCGCCTGCGCCAGAACAGACGTACTGACCTGTTGTAGGATTTGCTGTTTGATCATTTGCGTGGTTTCTTTGGCATAGTCGGTGTCTTTAATCCGGCTGTTCGACGCCGCCAGATTTTCATGCACATTGTCTAAATTGTTGATCGCATGGCCAAAACGATTCTGCATCGCACCAAGATCCGCCCGATGGCTGTCGACATACTGTAGGGCGGTATCAATCACGGCAACCGCACGCTGCGCCCCGCCGACACTGCGGATATCCAGATTATCCACCGCTTCATATCCCGTCAAACCAAGTTGCAATTCATTGGCCAGTGCGCCTGAAAAAGCGATCGTTCCCGAGGTTTCGCGCCCGGCCATAAAGATCTGTAACTGACCTTTTTCATTCACTGATGCCGAAATCTGGTCAGTCTGACCATTTATATAGGTTGCCAGTTGTTCGATGTCATCACCGGCTTTCGCATTGATGGCGATCGTTTCCGTATCACCAAGCCGGTTGGTGTAAGTCATTTCCAGCAAATTGTTGCCGTCTTGTACCTGCCACTGTTCATCCACGGCGGTCGCGGCCCGATAAGAGAAACCGCCCATATCGACAGTGTCAGAACGCATGTTGCTCAACGCGACCTGTACCGCCTCACCGGATGACGCTCCGACTTGAAACGAAGCCTGGCCAAAGGTGCCATTGAGCAGTTTTTTACCGCCAAATGACGTGGTTTCCGCAATCCGGTTCAACTCATCGTTGAGCGCGCCCATTTCTTCTTGCAATGCCTGCCTTTCGGCTTGACTGTTGGATCCATTGGCCGACTGCAACGACAAATCGCGCATACGTTGCAGAATATTGGTCGACTCCTTCATCGCACCTTCTGCCGTCTGCATAATGGAGATACCGTCATTGGCATTTCGCACCGCAACATCCAACCCCCGCATCTGCGACTCCAGACGATTGGTAATCTGTAACCCGGCGGCATCGTCCTTGGCACTGTTGATACGATGTCCGGACGACAGGCGCTCAAGCGACTGATTCAGCATCTCAGTCGCGCTGTTCAGGTATCGCTGGGCAGTCAGAGCCGGGACATTAGTATTGACAGTGATGGACATGCAAAAAGTGACTCCAAAACAATGGGATTCACAAACTTATCGGCGTGCCAAGACAAAACTTTAGCCCAAAAAACCGGGCAATGCCCGGCTTAATCACAGGACTGACCGTGGAAATTACGCCAACGTCAGCTCCGCCAACATGGCCTGAGATGGTGCAAAGAAATACGCACCGGTTTTGGCCTGCGTGAAACGCAGCAGTTGATCGGTTTTGCCGTCGGTTTCACCGTACATGCTTTCCAGCATCACTTTGAAATTGTGCAGCGTGTGACAATACGCGATAAACAGCAGACCATGGCTGCCCGACACAGAGCCATACGGCAGACTGTGGCGGACAATTTTCAGTCCTTTGCCCTCTTCTTTAATGTCAACCCGACCGACATGCGAAGCCGCAGGCACATCATCCAGCTCTATCGAATCCGCTTTAGTGCGACCGATAACCTTCTCTTGCGCTTTGATATTTAGACGGTTCCACGCGGGCAGGTTGTGCTCAAAGCGTTGCACCATCACATAACTGCCACCGGCAAATTCACCATCGGCAATCACGGCCACTTCACGACGTTGTTCCGCTTTGGGGTTTTCGGTTCCGTCGATGAACATCGTCATGTCACGCGCATCGAGATAACGAAAACCCGACGTTTCATCGACGACATCAACATCCTCTGCCACTTGCTCAAGAAATTTGCGCAACACATAAAAGTGCAAATCATGGCGCAGTGAATGCAAGTGGATCAGCACATCCACTGGCGTACTTGGAGCAATAATGTCTCCCTGGCCTAATTGAGGAAAATCGATGAGCTCTTGCGGTTGTGACTGCGCCAGCAGATCCCAGAAAGATTTGCTAAACGCTACCGACAGCGTCAACTGAGCACCCGGTTGGCTGCCGTTCACTTCTTCAATCAGAGCAGGTAACGCCTGCAGCTGTGCCAGCACGAGAGCCGGATTCTGACGAATTTTAAGTAATGTGTAATGTGCAAAAGGCCCTGCTTCAGGAACGATGGCCGTTTGAGGTTGAGACATGGCGTAATCCTCACTTATTCTTTTTGCTCAGTGTATAAGGAATTAGTACTTACATATTGATTGCGATCAGTTCAGCGTGACGTTTGTATCCGCTCTGGAAGGCGAAAACAGTCGGCGGCCGTGCGGCTGTTGCTGAGATAAATAATAAACCACAGTAGCGCCAGCATGATCAGTCCGTTGGTCCAACTGAATGCCCCATGTTGTAAATAGACATGATAAACACTTTGCAGCAGTTGCAATACTGCAGTCACCAGAGTTAACGGCCGGCCCAGCGCCACCAGCCCATTGATGATAGTGCGCTCGGGTTTACGCAGACTGATCAGCCACATCAATGCAATACCCGGAACCCCCATCACTAACCCGAGATAGAGCATGGCGTGATCGGTGTACACGTAATCCAGAATCCGATTACCACTGTCCCGGCTGACCCCCGCAACAACAAACACAACCCAGGCTTTAGCGAGCAACATCCACCCCAACCACAGCCAGCGCGGAGGGCGCAGAAAACCGTGTTCATCGTATTGTTCCAGTGAATAACGCACAATATGAAAGCCTTTGAAATCATTGGTCGGATTACTGTAGCGAAATCAAACCAAATAGCCAGAGGGAATTCAATCCCCCGCACAGTTCGTGTTAGTATTGACGGCAAATTGACACAAGAGCAATGACCTTATGACGAACCGAATTACACCGTCACCCCAAAGCCAGCAGGAAGCCATGACCATCGCGAAGGCCACCCAAAAACCAGGGCAGACCAAAGAGCAGACCAAACTGATCGCCCAGGGGATCGAAAAAGGCATCGCGCTGTACAAAAAGCAGCAGAAAGAAAAAAGCCGCCAGGCCGATAAAGCCAAAAAGAAAGCACAACGTGACAAGCAAAAGGCGGCCGAATCTGTCACTTCGGAGGCGGCGTCTGAGTCACCAAACGCGCCGAGCTCAAATCTGGCGTCCCACCTGCCCTGGGTTCTGCTCGTTGTAAGCTGGGCAGGCTTTATCGCCTTCTTGTCACTCAACTGAGGCACGAAGATGAAAGCACAACGGCTGAATGTGGCGCTTGCCAGTCTGATGCTGGCAGGGTGTGTGGCGCCGGCAAACCGATTATCCGATGAAGCTCGTCAGGTTCATGTTCGCCTCGACAGCGGTTTCAATGCCGATGGGTGCCAATGGAAAGGCAGCGTCACCGGCAGCGAAGGACACTGGTACAATTACCTGTTTTACCCCAATGATGTCATGATGCACGGCGCCCTCAATGACATCAAGAATCAGGCGGCGGCACTCGGTGCCAATACGGTCTATCTGATCGCGCCACAAGATTTTACGACCTCCTTCAGCGTCCTCGGCAGCGCCTACTGGTGCGATTAACCGACAAAAGAAAAGCCAGCGGCTGCTGGCTTATGCACGAAATCCTAGGCTGGCTGCGATATCACTGCGACGCTCTACCACCCATTGACTATCAAATGGGCCCCAGTCTGATAATTGATAATAACCGTCATTATGACGCCGCCCGTCCTGAACAAACATAAGTTCAATCCCTATACCAGGTAACGCCTTCAGAACATCTTGGATGGTCCGGCGCGGCCAGCCCGTTTGCTCAATCAGTTTAGGTACATTCGGCCTTTCAAGACTATCGACCAACAAAGCCAGATACAGTCGCCTTGCAAATACAGGACTCAATTCCATTGACACCTCCTATTTCTGTGCTAAGTCATTATTTCTGTTTTGCTATTTAGTGTGTTGAGTTTGATCAATAACTTTCCAATCGCAGTCACTTGATGCTGATTTTTTTCTACCAGCGAAATATTGCGCAATGACGAAACCGACACCTTTTGTCTCGGCCGACGCTTCCTGATAGGATGCAAAGAGAATCAAAATAATGCTTTCAAAGGAAAATTATGACCATCACCATGTACGGCATCCCGAACTGCGACACCATCAAAAAAGCCAAGAAATGGCTCGAAGCAGAAGGCATCGATTACCAGTTTCATGACTATCGTAAACAGGGCGTGGATCCTGCCATGGTGACGACATTTTGTGACGCGCTGGGCTGGGAAAATGTCGTCAACAAGCGCGGCACGACTTATCGTCAACTTCCTCAGGAGCAGAAAGACTCGCTTGACGCGACCAGTGCTATTGAGCTCCTGGTGGCACACCCAGCGATGATCAAACGCCCGATACTGCTGGTTGATGGCCAATACCATCTGGGCTTTAAAGCCGACCAATACGCCTCTGTTTTTAGTTAAAGAAGGATTTCAAGGATGACTGACAGCCCTGTACTGGCTCTCGCAAAAGATCTGATTGGCCGTGAATCCGTGACCCCTGCTGATGCGGGATGTCAGGACGTGATGATTGAACGTCTCAAAGCACTCGGTTTTGACATTGAGATGATGGTGTTTGAAGACACCACCAACTTCTGGGCCCGCAGAGGCACACAAGCGCCATTGTTTGTGTTTGCCGGTCACACTGACGTTGTCCCCGCAGGGCCGCGCGAACAATGGCGTACTCCACCTTTTGAGCCGACGGTCATTGATGGCTACCTGCACGGGCGCGGTGCCGCCGATATGAAAGGGTCACTGGCATGCATGGTCGTGGCGGTCGAGCGTTTTCTCGCCGATCATCCCGATCACAGTGGCTCTATCGCTTTTCTGATCACCTCCGATGAAGAAGGCCCGTTCATCAACGGTACGACCCGAGTGGTCGATACGCTGATGGCTCGCAATGAAATCATCGATATGTGTATTGTCGGTGAGCCGTCGAGCACACACGCGGTCGGCGATGTGGTCAAAAATGGCCGCCGTGGCTCGATCACCGGCGACCTGTGTATTAAAGGCACTCAGGGCCACGTTGCGTACCCACACCTGGCGAACAACCCAGTTCATCAAGCCCTGCCCGCATTGGCAGAATTGGCGTCAACCAAATGGGATGATGGCAACGAATACTTCCCGCCAACCAGCTTCCAGATCCCGAATGTGGCCGCCGGTACTGGCGCATCTAATGTGATTCCGGGTGAATTTGACGTGCAGTTTAATTTTCGGTTCAGCACCGAGTTAACCGACGAAGAGATCAAACGTCGCGTCCACTCAACACTTGATGCCCATGGGCTGGAGTACGATCTCAAATGGACGCTCAGCGGCCACCCCTTCCTCACCGATACTGGTACTTTGTTGGATGCCGTTGTTGACGCGGTGCGGGATGTGAACCATAAAGCCCCTGAACTGCTCACCACAGGCGGCACTTCTGATGGTCGCTTTATTGCGCGTATGGGAGCGCAAGTGGTCGAACTCGGTCCAGTGAACGCCACCATCCACAAAGTGAATGAATGCGTCAGTATTGCAGATCTGGAAAAACTGACGGACATGTACCAGAACACTTTGCGAAACATACTGGGATAACCGTATGACCCCAGAGCAACTGACCGGTAAAGCCACCAGCCACCTGACCGAAGTGATGGTCGGTAATAAAGCGTTTCTGCTCCATCCTGCGGTGAAAGACGACCTGCTGGCACTGCGGCAGGCGGCTCTGGACGCCGGGTATAACTTCCATATTGCCAGCGGTTTTCGTGATTTCGAACGCCAACGGGTGATCTGGAATAACAAGATGGCGGGTCAAGCTGCCATTCTTGATGCCGACAGCCAGCCGCTTGACCCGGCCACACTCAGTGAGCGCGACAAAGTCTTTGCCATTTTGCGCTGGTCGGCATTGCCCGGAGGCAGCCGACACCACTGGGGCGGGGAATTCGATGTCTACGACCGTGATGCGCTACCATCTGGCACCTCACTCAAACTTGAACCATGGGAATACTTCGACGGGCATCAGTCTGGCTTTTACCAATGGCTGAAGAGCAACCTGTCGGGATTTGGTTTTTTCTTCCCATACGCTGATGATCTCGGTGGCGTGGCAATCGAACCCTGGCACATCAGCCACGTGTCGACCGCGCAGCAATGTCAGCAACAGCTCAGTTGCGAGTTACTGAGAAATCAATTACAAACTGAGCGGATTTTAGGTGCTGACGTCATATTCGAGCAGTTGGAAACGATCTACAATCGTTACATCACAAACATCAGTCAGGTGACGATATGATGGATATACTCACCAGCCCATGGGTCATCATTATTATTGTGGTGGCCGTGGTGGTTGGGAACATTGCAGCGCTCAAATACACGGCAAAGATGAAGATGGGTCAGACGAGCAAAAAGTCGGAGCTGGATCGACTCAACGAACTCGATCAGGAACAACGCGACAAAGACAAGCAGGCATAAAAAAGGGACCGTATGGTGCTTTTTGAAACCACTTAACCT
>NZ_WXWP01000046.1:0-7885 GCF_009904765.1 Vibrio sp. V39_P1S14PM300 | reverse complement strand
AATATAATTTGGTAAATTTTTATACAACGTCGAAATCATGTTGAGATCCAATAATAAAAACAAGCTTGCTTGCGCCATACTTTCAATATTAGCGATCAGTTCTTGTGGGGGCGGTGGAGGAGGAAAAGACACCTCGCCGCCATCGCGCGTCAAAGGAGTGATTTCAGGAAACGTTTTTGATGCGCCAGTATCGGGGGCAACGGTTTCCGTCTATGAGTATCAGAATGGCAAAGTTGGGCGCCTTTTAGGGCAGACCTCAACCAACCCGGTGGGTGACTACTTGGTCAAAATTGACGCGTCGACCATGCCTTTAATGATCAAAGCCGAAGGTGGTGCGTACCGGGATCCGCTGACGAAAAATATCGTGTCATTGAGCGAAGGCAAAATTATTTCGATGTCGAGCGTCATCAACTACACCGAAGGGACAGACCAATCGGTGATGGTGACTCCCTTAACCTATCAAGTTGCGGGTCTGGCAGAATACAATATCGGCCAGGGTCTGGATGCCACCGCGTCAGTAGACAATGCCATTTCAACGTTCATCAGTATGTACGGCTTTAACGTCAATACCACCAAGCCAATTGATATTACCACGGGTGGGCAAAGCAGCTTCGCGTCTGCGGGTCATCAGTATGGCGCGCTTTTGACGGCATACTCCTCATATTCCTATGATTTCATCAAGCAATATCCTGGTAGCGACAGTGAGTTGACGTATACGTCGATGAACTTGTCTGATATTGGTTATCGCGACATTTCCGCCGATGGTAAGCTCGATGGGCGAGAATTAGACAGTTCAGGCTTGCTGAAAGACATGGCTTTTGGTCAGTCTTACGTGACCAGTGATCTGTATACCCAAAGCATGGCGCAGCATGTGCTGATCGTAGTCAGTGACCCGGATCTGAATATTTCCGGGACGCCGGTTTCTGATTACAAAAATTTCAGCCAACATATCAATGATCTCGGTACCAATGGCTCTGGTAGCTCGGTCATTCCGCCGCGATCAGAAACGGACATCGATCTGGATCCGCCAGTGGTTACCCGTCTGGATAGTGACACCCTGAAAGGCGACGACAGTGTCGACATTGGCCTCAGTGACGCTATTGGTGTCGACAACGTGCAGGTGATGTTGCAATGGAAGATGAAAAGCGACAGCAGTTGGAGCACAGAATTTGAGTGTCCGGTCAGTCCTGCGGGAGAGTATTGCCAACTGGATACGTCCGATTTTAAGTCTGGTCCTCGGGATACGAAGGTTAAAGTGAACGTGTTTACTCTGGCATTGGATGCACTGGATACTGATCCTCAGGACGACGACCCGGTACAAGCACGCTTAGTGGTGTATGCATCGGACGTATTGGGCAATGGTTACGAAGCGAAAAATGGGGTGACGATTGATTTTGACTGGGACAACATTGCGCCCGTCATTGTGGTCAATTCGGCCGACGCGATCAGCTCATCCAAAACGGATTATACCCTTGAAGGGATCGTCAAAGAAAATCCGGCTAAGCTCAGCTATGTTCAAGTGAGATTGGGTGCTCAAAACCCAACAAATCTGGAGTGTTCGGAGATCAATGAAGGCTCGAATGTCTGGTGTAAGTTCAGCCAGATTTATACGACCTCTTCATTCGGTGACAGTACCTTGTTCAATCTCACCGCGGAAGACATACTCGGCAACAAAGGTCAGGAGCAGTTTACCGTCTACAAAGACGACACGCCGCCAGTGCGTATTCTGGAATATCCGGACGGTGTCGAGATGAACTTTATTGTCGATGACAACCCGGTTTCTCAGATATATCGAGATACCACCTATGATGCGGTTACCGTGGACGAGTCCAACCAATACCTGAAGATCGATTACGCCTATGCTGTTGACGGTATTAAGGCTACGTTGGGAAACATCAATTTTGCAGACTTTGAGGCGTCGACACTCAACGATAACAAAATTCCCTATGTCAAAGTCACGGTGTACGATCCAACCAATGGTGACATCTACGGAACGTCTGCAGACAAGTTGACTCTGTCGGTAGAGTATTATCGGAAAAAGAACATTGCAGGCAGTGACTATCAATGGATATCCAGTAAAGAAACTCAGGCGTCAACTGACAGTAAAGAAGCGGGTATTCCTCATGAGCAATTGATTCGTGAAGAAGATGGCAGAGTGTCAGAGGTGATCTATTACATTCCATACGTGAAAGAAATTCTCGGCACGACATTCGCCAGTACGACCGAAGAGTATTCACAGAAACTGGTGATTAAAGTCCGAGATTCTTCCGGCAACGTGAGTGACAAGTCGGAAGTGTATTTCAAGTCTACCTTTGACCTGCCGAGCCTTAAGGTGGTTACGCCTTTTATTAATGCCACAGCAAGGATTGAGGGTTTGAAGTCAATCAACAGTGATTTCAGCTTTCTTGCCAGTTGTAACACCGAACAGGTGGACAGTGTCTCTGGAGAGAAAGCCCTTGATGTGGCAGAGTGTGAAACCCAGTTTAATCCGTTTAAGTATGAGTTTTTCCGCGTCGTGTTACAGAGCAACGCGGGAACGCACTATTATCAATGGCAGGACAGTCTCGATGCGAAAAAATCGGTCACATTTCGCTATGGTGAGCAGGATGAAAACAGCCAGGGCCAACAGATGGCCAATATTGGCGCGTATTTTTCAGGCGCGGAGTCCGGTACGCTATACCTGACGGAACTTTCGGTGTACCAGACGGGGTTGTTTGACAATGCCTGGAATGCGCTCGAAGCCGACGACAAAACGCCGCAAAACGCGGCGTCTATTTTAACCGACGTCAACACCGCTCTGGAAAGTCAGGATGCGTCTTTTTTTGGGTTTAATCCTGCCCTAACTCAATACGCGACCACCGACATGCTCAACGCGACCATCCCGAATCCGCCTACCAAACCGTATCAACACCGATTTCTACTTGAAGCACTGGCAGACATGGCTGCATCCAATAGTGCAGAGACAGATACGACCGACTATGCCAAAGGGTTTTACGACGACTTTCTCTACGACGGAAAAGCCAACGGGCAAGGCACTCAAGGCCAAATCACAATTGGAAACCGGGATCTGAGTGCAGACACTTACCGTAGCGAGCTGGCCCAGAGCTACTTCAACGTTGCGACAACGCAATACCAGGTTGATGCCTCGACAGCGCTGAAACAGGCCGACCTGTTCGCTATGGCTAACCCCAGCATTGGCAGTGACACCGTGTTTGATTCTCCTGGCGAAAGTATCGATAAGTTTCCGCCTGAGATGCGTGTGCTACCGGATGCCTTGCAAAGTGATGGCCGTTTTATCAGCGGCCCCGGGCAAGATTATACGATCACGGGGAAAATCGCTTCGACATTGAGTCTTGAGGATATTTCAGGTATTGAGACCAGCAGCCAGCCACCACAGCAAGCGGTGTACTGGTACAGTCACGCCGAGCCTTCTCTGCGCCATCAGGCGACGGATGTGGAGTTTACTCTCGATCCCAGCAGTGATGCTTACCATCATGGGTATCACTTCACCTTAGATTCTGAGAGCTCTGAGTACCCTGATGTGGCGCGGTTTGAAATTGTCGGCTCGGCGCAAGATAGCCGAGGCAACGCAACTGGCAATACGCTGATCATGACCTACTATGTCGACAATCAGCCGCCAACGATGACGTTAGCCACGACAATGCCGGAACATCCGGGGAACGGGGAAAGCGTACAAGTTACACTGACGTTTGATGAGCCTGTCTCCGGGGTCGAAGCGACGCTCGCGGGGGTCAATATCACCTTTACAGAAAACGGTGCCAGTGAAGAGTGGGTAGGAAACACTGAATCGCCGATTGTATTGAGTGCGGGCGATACGACCATTCCACTGCTGCTGAAGGCAACTTATTCTGATGGGATAGGCCATGCAGGCGAGCGGGTAGAGCGGGCGGTGTCGGTGACACCCATGGTGACGGTCAATAATGTAACGGACGATAACGTGATCACAGAAGCTGAAGCGACCAACGTGGTCATTTCAGGTTCCGCTAAAGGCTTTGCCGTGAATGACAAACTTAAGGTGGAAGTCACTTCACGGGATAGACCAGAGATAGATCGTTTTGAACAAAGCGATGTGGTGGTTCAGGCCGACGGCAACTGGGCAACGGCCGCGCATAATCTGACGAGTTGGGAGCAAAGTGACATCGACATTCGTGTATCGGGGACAAACTCTGATGGGATTGAATCTGGTGTGGCAAGCCATGTCACCCGTTATGAAGATTCGATTGCCCCGCAAGTGAACAGTGTCGATGTTTCCCCCGAACATCCGGAAGATCAACAGCCCGTGACGCTCTCTCTTACATTCAGCGAGCGGGTGAAAGAGGTGCAAGCAAGCGTAGCGGGCGTGCCAGTGGCGTTCAGTGTAGCGGGAGACGTCAGCCAGGAGTGGGAAGGTACAACCAACAGCAGCATTGCTCTGGTGGCTGGGCAAACTCAGGTTGAGGTGCAAGTCAGTCGCTATCTGGATACCGCCAACAACCCGGGAAACCCGACACCGTATGTTCAAATGGTCAACGTGAAACCTGTGATCGAAGTGGATCCTATTGCAGGCGGAAACGGCATCGACCAATCGGAAGCTGAAAGCCTGATCATTTCAGGTCAGGCAAGAGGTTTCGCCGGTGGTGAACTATTGACGGTTAAAGCGCAGGCCAGCAACTCTTCTGACCATTTCAGCGTGACCGCATTGGTACAGGCAGATGGCGTATGGGCCACCGCTGCGCAGAATATCCGCGCTTGGCCAAGTGGCGATATTGAGGTGTCTGTCTCGGGGAGCAACAGTGAGTCGGTTGCTGCCAGCTCTGTGACCGAGAGTGTTCGTTATGAAGATACCGTGGTACCGGACATCACCGGTGATTTCCAGATATCGCCACAAAACCCAGTTAACGGCAGTAAAGCCACCATCACGGTGACTTTCAGTGAACTGGT
Source organism: Vibrio sp. V39_P1S14PM300 (assembly GCF_009904765.1). Lineage (NCBI taxonomy): Bacteria > Pseudomonadati > Pseudomonadota > Gammaproteobacteria > Vibrionales > Vibrionaceae > Vibrio > Vibrio sp. V39_P1S14PM300. The sequence goes on along the minus strand of NZ_WXWP01000046.1, from coordinate 2,944 downwards.
TAACAACGTGAGTGCCAGCCTCGACGGAGTGGATGTCATTTTCCCGAACAATGAGCTTGCGACAACATGGACGGGCGAAACGGCGAGTCCTCTGACTCTGAGTGCAGGCTCTTCAGCCGTGATTGCTGAGGTAAAGGCGGGTTACACCGATGTTTCTGGAAACAGCGGAGCGGCGAAATCCACCAATGTGGCGGTGAAACCGCAGCTATCGTTATCACCAGTGGCTGGAAATGATGAGATAGACTCTGCGGAAGCAAGCTCAGTTGTGATTGAAGGCACGGGCGTGGGGTTTGCATCTGGTGACAGTGTCACCGTTGCAGTGGTGTCTACTGTCGACCCTACTTACTCCTTCGAAGATCATGCGGAGATGACGGCCGACGGGCACTGGCAAACGGCTGCACATAATCTGACGGCGTGGCCGGTGGGAGACGTGTCGGTGAATCTTTCAGCCAGCAACTCGCCGGGCATTGACGCCGACTCGGTCAGCCGGTTGGTTACGCGGGTGGACACCCAACCGCCCTCGGCCACCTCTGCGGAGTCGCAACCGCTGAATCCACAGTTCAATCAGGCCGTGACTCTGACGGTGAAGTTTGATGAACCAGTCACTGGTATTACGGCTAATGTTGGCGACGTGAATGTGGATTTTGGTGACACCAGCAGCGCATCGGACTCCTGGAGTGGGACGACCAATGCTCCGGTCAGCTTTGGCGCGGATGAAACCAGTATTGATGCGGTGATCCGTGACTTTGTCGACGCATCTGGAAATCTGGGCGCAGCCTTTAGTCACTCCATTCAGGTTACGCCTTTGATCCAACTGAACGCTATCGCCGGAGACGATGTAATCGACTCCGATGAGAGTCATTCCGTGACCATCACTGGCAGCAGCAAAGGTTTCAAAACGGGGGATGAGTTGTCGGTGCACGTGATGCGCGACACCACTGAAGAGTATGCTACGCAGGTCAGTGTTGCTTCTGATGGTAACTGGAATATCGGGAGCCCACTTGACTGGTCGTCCTGGGAGGTGGGACAACTGACGGTATTGATTGATGGAACTAACCTGTCCGGTTCTGGGGTAGCGGCAACGCAAGTCAGTCGTGCGATCGAAATCCGCGATACGCTTGCTCCGGGTGTGACGACACTCAATGTCACGCCCGAAAATCCGACAGAAAACGATAAGGTGAATTTAGCGCTGACGTTTGATGAGCCTGTTGCCCACCTTAGCGCCACGGTGGCTGGTAAGGTGGTCGATTTCGGCGACACCGCCGAGTTGGCAACCAACTGGAATGGTGTGTCCGCTGAGATTGCATTGCCGGTGAATGCAACGTCGGTCACTGTGATGATTGATGGTTATCAGGACAGCGCTGGCAATTCGGGCCAGCCACAAACGCACGCCTTGGAAGTGATACCGCTATTGACTCGTCACCCGGTGACCGGAGATGACACTATTGATGCCACGGAGTCGGCGTCGGTGATTCTGTCCGGTGATGCGAAAGGATTTTTGGCCGGAGATACGGTTGAAGTGACGGTTATCTCACAACTCGAACCAGACACGGATCATGCAACGGTTGCCGCGACGCTTAACAGTTCTGGCGAGTGGCTCACGGATACACCCGTTGATATGTCTGGCTGGCAAAACGGGAGTTTGGATGTCACGGTGATAGGCACCAATGCGGCCGGGCATGCTGCGCCATCGCAAACGGAGACTATTGAACTTGCTCAATAGCATGACAAATAAAACAACCGCCTGGATGGCGGTTGTTTTGTGTTGGTCACTGGTGTGGTTTGAAGAGGAATCGACGACCGTGCCTGTGAAGGTCTGTTCGTAGCGCTGGTATACGTCTAATACCAATAAACCAACTAGGCCAGAAATAACGCCAGCGCCAGAAGCAGTGGCAAGGTCAAAATACTAAAAAAGTTGCCAAACAGCACCATAGACGCCACTTTCTCAGGCTCCACGTGAAAGCGCTCAGCAAACAGGTAGTTCATAACAGCAGGCGGCAACATGGTAAACAGGACCATCATTTGCAAATGCAGCGAGGGCAGCGGTACCAACAGGTAAATAACCGTAAATGCGATGGCGCCCGTCAGTAGCGATTGTCCGGTACAAAGTAAACCGATTTTCAAACCGCTCATGCGCATATTGCACATCTGTGCCCCGAGTGACAGAAGCATAACGGGTACGGCTGCTTGTCCGAGCAAGGCGGTTGCTTCGTAGAGGGGGGCCCAGACCGAAAGACCACTCAGGTTGAGTAATAAAGCGGCGGCGGCGGCCAGAAAAATCGGCATACGAACAACTTGTTTGATTGGGTTGCTGTGACTGAGCAACATGATGCCGAGGCTGATGTGAAGACAGGCCGATACCACAAACAGCATCACCGCAGGCGCAAGAGCAGTGTCACCAAATGTGTAAGTAAACAACGGAATAGCCAGGTTTCCACTGTTACGAAACATATGTGGAGGTGTCCAGGTCTTATAGTTCAGGCCGGACAGCCGGCACAGTGGCAGCATAATTACAGCGGGCAGCAGAATGGCGATAAGAGACGCACTCAATAAAGGTAATTGGCTGGTGTCAAGCGGCATCGCGACCAGCGAGGAGAACACCAGTGCGGGTGTGAAAGCGTCCATATTGATGCGGTTTATAGGGCGAAAATCCGGTTTTAACCAGCGTCCGACACAGAACCCGACCAGAACCAGTGCGAAGACCGGGAACAGAATACTGATGACCTGATTAAACATACTATCCCTGTTGAAATCGCCAAAACCATTAAGCTATCAGTATTTCATCGTTTCGTCAGCAACTATTACGCCTCAGTCTGTTTGACAAGAGCGATAAATATTGTTTTTTGGTTAATAAAAAATTTTTATTAACACTTTCTCTTGAAGTTTTCATGAATAAACATATATAAAAATCGACGCGCAGGACTGCGCAATAATACGATAACCT
>NZ_WXWP01000375.1:0-8035 GCF_009904765.1 Vibrio sp. V39_P1S14PM300 | reverse complement strand
GTGTAAGACTGAGCGATGTTGTCGATACGTTCGTTAGCGCGTGCTGCTTCTTCTTGAGCTGACTGAGCTGCTGCACCAGTTTTTTGAACTTCAGATTTTAGAGACTGCACGTCTTGGCTTAGTTGGCTAACTTGGTTGCTTAGCTCGTCCATTTTCGCTGTTGTTGCTTCGTCTGGACCAGATGCACAACCTGCTAGAAGTAGTACCGAAGACGCTGCAGCTGCGATCAACATTTTGTTCATTATGAACTCCTTGCTTATAAGTAAGTATCAAAAATTCGCCCTATACATTTTATGTCATATAGTGACGAAGTAAATTGTAGGCTCAATTTACCAGAAGACAGAGTAGTAAAAAGTCAAAAAAATCCAAGAATTTAACCAATTAGCTGATAAATCGATCGGTGTCTCATAGTTGAGATGAATGCCGTTTTACCTGGCCACTTCCCGTCCAGCCCTTGACTACTCTGACTTTACACACAATTGAGTGTAGTCAACAACTTAGAATTTTGGCATTTTTTCTCTACAGAAACAGAGATACACCAACATCATAAAATTTATGTGATCTCTATCTATAATGTCTCAAAACGCGCTATTATACGGCGTTTTTATTTTGTTGTGTCTGAGGAAAGTAAGAGAATGCATCTGTCAGGCACGAATAAATTGATGGAGAATACTTTGCACTTTAAAGATTTAGGCTTAGACAATCGCTTACTGAAAACCCTTAACCACTTCGATTTCAAACAGGCCACCGAGATCCAGCAGAAAGCCATTCCTGTGGCGATTGCGGGGAAAGACCTGTTGGCGTCATCCAAAACCGGTTCGGGTAAAACGCTGGGGTTTGTTCTGCCAATGCTGCATAAATCGCTAAAGACCAAAGCGTTCTCTGCCAAAGACCCGCGTGGTTTGATTCTGGCACCAACCCGTGAATTGGCCAAACAGGTATATAATGAGCTGCGTTCGATGCTCAGCGGTCTGTCGTACGATGCGACACTGATTCTTGGGGGCGAGAACTTTAATGATCAGGTTAAAGCGTTGCGCCGTCATCCGAAATTCATCGTTGCGACGCCAGGACGTCTGGCCGACCATCTTGAACATCGTTCACTGTATCTGGATGGCCTGGAAACGCTGATCCTGGATGAAGCAGACCGGATGCTGGATCTGGGTTTTGCACCCGAGCTGCGTCGTATTCACAAAGCTGCGAAACACCGTCGTCGCCAGACGTTGATGTTCTCTGCCACTCTGGATCACGCGGAAGTGAACGGTATTGCGTCTGAAATGCTGCAAGCGCCGAAACGCATTTCTGTAGGTGTCTCGAATGAAGAGCATAAAGACATTACTCAGAAGTTTTATTTGTGTGACCACTTAGATCACAAAGAAGCCATCCTGGACCGCTTGATTGAAGAGTCTGATTATCGCCAGATGATCATTTTTACCGCAACGCGTAACGATACCGAGCGCCTGACCGAAAAACTGAACGCGAAGAACCTCAAAGCGGTGGCGTTGAGTGGTAACCTCAATCAAACTCAGCGCAACACCATCATGAGCCGCTTCGAGCGCGCGGTGTACAAGATCCTGGTGACTACGGATGTGGCCTCTCGAGGCCTGGATATCGCCAATGTTACGCATGTGGTCAACTTCGACATGCCAAAGCACACAGAAGAATACGTGCACCGAGTGGGTCGAACGGGCCGCGCAGGTAACAAAGGTGATGCGATGTCTCTGGTGGGCCCAAAAGACTGGGACAGCTTTAAGCGTGTGGAAGCGTATCTTCAGCAGGATTTGACCTTCTCTGAGCTTGAAGGACTGAAAGGTAAGTTTACTGGCGTGAAACCGCGTAAACCCGACTTCCGCAAAGGTAAAACGGCCAACACCAAGAAAGCCAAACCTCAGGCGAAGAAAGTGGCGAAGAAGCCAGCTAAACGTGACAAAGGTTTCTATCAGAACGTCGCCGTGGGGGATGCCGTATTCATTCCTAAGAAAAAAGTGGCGCCGTCGTCTGACGAAGATTAATCAAAAAAGGGTTGGCTTTTGCCAGCCCTTTTTTGTGACAACGGCGCCTCGGTATTCGGTCCCGCAACTGCGTCACTTAATGGTTTTCCTTGCGTTATCGGCGCCGTCAACTTCCCTCTCCAATCATCAACTCTCCAACATTATTGGCGCTAACCTGTGCTATTTAAGTAATGTTCTCTACCTTTAGCGGTGTCTGTTTATCCGGCTGTCTGGGGTAGCTCAACGCGAAATGTGACAGTCACAAGTCAGTGTTTTATGGTCAAAAAAATAGCTAACTGATTGAAACCTAAACACTGACGCGAGAACAAAAATGTCATTTGTCATACAGGCTTCAATTTAGTGAAACACAACTGTCATATTTGCGCCCTAAAGTGAGCAGCGTTCAAGTGAAACACAACGGCAATGATGCCACTAAAGGAAATTGTGATGAAAAAGACAGTAATCGGTGCAATCGCACTTCTAGGCGCAATGGCAGTGACTCCTGTTTCTGCTAAAGAAACTATCTCTGCAGTGGGTTCTAGCAGCGTAACTCCACTGATGGAAGTTTTCTCTGAAACATACATGAAGAAGAACCCTGAAGTCTTTATCGAAGTTCAGGGCCCGGGTTCATCCGCCGGTGTGAAAGCGGCGAAGAACGGAAGCGCAGACCTGGGTATGTCTTCTCGTAACCTGAAATCCTCTGAAAAAGAGCCTTCACTGGTTGAAGAAGTGATTGCTCGTGACGGCATCGCCGTTGTTGTTAACCCTAAGAATGACCTGAAAGGCCTGACGTCTGAGCAAGTGACCGCCATCTACAAAGGTGACATCACAAACTGGAAGGACGTCGGCGGTGCAGACAAGCCAATCGTTGCAATCACTCGTGATACCGCATCGGGCACACGTGGTGCGTTCGAAGACATCATGTCTCTGAAAAAGAAAATCGCAGACAAGAAAGTATCTGCTATTTCTCAACGCGCTCAGGTTGCGAACGGTAACGGTGCATTGAAAACAATGGTGGCATCAAACCCTTACGCAATTGGCTACATCTCTCTGGGTACAGTAGACAACACTGTTCACGCACTGTCTATCGACGGCACTGACGCGTCTGTAGACAACGTGAAGAATGGTTCTTACAAAGTGGCTCGCCCATTCTTGGTTCTGTACAAGAAAGGCCAGCCTTCTGCAGAAACTCAGAAATTCCTGGATTGGATGCTGACTGAAGAAGCACAGAAGATTGTGGATTCTAAAGGTTACATCTCAGTTCACTAAGACACCGGCAATACATTAATTTGCTCAGCCCGCGTTTGGGCTGAGCCTTTTCTATCCAATCCACACCGAAGAAATCGGCAGTGAGATTTATATGACCATCGCGACAAATAGTGAAAAGCTTATGAATACGACAGAAGCGACTCATGTTAACAAGTCAGGTCTGCGTGCGAAAAAACGCGTTGACTGGAAAGAGCGTATCTTCCATGGCTTGTTCCTTACCAGTGCGGTTATCGGTATCGTTTCTCTTGCGGTAATTGCGTATTTCATTTTCAAAGAAAGTATCCCGGCCTTCCAGGAAGTGGGCATTAGCGGTATCGTGCTAGGCCAAGACTGGCTGCCACCGGCACTGTATGGCGTAGCCACCATGATCGTTGCGTCTGTCGTCTCCACTCTGGGGGCGGTGTTGGTTGGGGTGCCGGTCGGCGTTCTGACGGCCATCTTCATCGCAGAAATTGCGCCGAAGCGGGTAGCGGACATCATTCGTCCCGCGGTTGAGTTACTGGCGGGCATTCCGTCGGTGGTCTACGGCTTCTTTGGCCTGGTCATCATCGTACCTCTGATCCAAGACCTGTTTCAGGTGCCGGCGGGTAACACGATTCTGGCCGGTATCATCGTGCTGGGTGTGATGATTCTTCCAACCGTTATCACGGTATCTGAAACCTCTATCCGCGCAGTACCACGTTCTTACAAAGAAGGTTCACTGGCACTGGGTGCTTCCAAAATCTTCACCATTTTCAAGCTTCTCTTACCCGCAGCCCGTTCAGGCATCATGACGGGTGTGATTCTGGGGATTGGTCGTGCGCTGGGTGAAACCATGGCGATCATCATGGTTATGGGTAATGCTCCAGCGATGCCTCAAGGTCTGCTGGACTCTGCCCGGACACTGACCGCGAACATCGCGATTGAAATGTCCTACGCCAGTGGTGTTCACGCGAACGCACTGTATGCCACGGGTGTGGTTCTGCTGGTGTTCATCATGATGCTGAACGCAGCCCTGCTGTACCTGAACCGTGAAAAAGCGAGGTAATGAGAATGGATCGCGCAAAACTAAAACGTTCACGAGAAATTAAAGACAACATCCTGAAGGGCTTTATCTGGGCGGCCGCCGCTCTGACGGTCGGTTTCCTGTTCTGGATTATCTGGTACATCCTGTCTAACGGCCTTCAGCATGTCGACTGGAACTTCATTACAGACGATTACACACGCACTGGCGATGAGCACGGTATTTTCCCGATGATTATTTCAACCATCTACATGGTGGTGGCATCAATCGCAGTGGCGGCTCCGATGGGGATCATGACGGCGATTTACCTGACGGAGTACGCGAAAGTGGGCAGTCGTCTGGTGAAAGTGATTCGCTTCTGTACCGAGTCTCTGGCCGGGATCCCATCGATTATCTTTGGCCTGTTTGGTATGACATTCTTCGTGGCGATACTGGGCCTGGGATTCTCAATTTTGTCAGGTGCACTGACACTGAGTATCCTGATTCTGCCGGTGATTATCCGAACCACAGAAGAAGCACTGATGGCGGTACCACAGACTTACCGCGAAGGCTCTTACGGTTTGGGAGCATCTAAAATCTACACTATCTGGCGTCTCATATTGCCGAGCGCAATGCCAGGTATCTTAACCTCGGTCATTCTGAGTATTGGTCGTGTAATTGGTGAATCTGCGCCGGTGTTTCTCACCGCGGGCATGGTGGCGCGTATTCCTGATTCGTTGCTCGATTCAGGCCGGACGCTGACCGTTCACCTGTACAAACTGACCACGGAGCTGTTCACCATTGAAGAATGGAATCAGGCTTACGGCACAGCAACCGTTCTGATTGTGGTGGTCCTACTCATCAATATGGTGACTAAGCTGATCGCTAAGCGTTTCAACACAGCGACGTACTGATCCGCCAGCACGAATTTATCGATACACGATTGACAGAATTTAGAGATTAAGACGATGAACAAATTTGATATTGAAAATCTGGACCTGTACTACGGTGAAAACCAGGCTCTGAAAGCGATTAACCTTCCTATTCCCGTGCGTCAGGTGACGGCTCTGATTGGCCCGTCTGGTTGTGGTAAGTCAACGTTATTGCGTTGCCTCAATCGCATGAATGACCTGATTGAAGGGGTTAAAATCACCGGTAAACTCGAGATGGACGGCTCCGATATCTACGGCAACATTGATGTCGCAGACCTGCGTATTAAAGTTGGTATGGTATTCCAAAAACCAAACCCGTTTCCAATGAGTATTTACGAAAACGTCGCGTACGGCCTGCGTGCCCAAGGTGTGAAAGACAAAAAATACATTGATGAAGTGGTGGAGCGTTCACTGCGTGGCGCGGCATTGTGGGATGAAGTGAAAGATCGTCTGAAATCCCATGCGTTCGGCTTATCTGGTGGTCAGCAGCAACGTCTGTGTATCGCGCGTACGATCGCGATGGAACCGGATGTGATTCTGATGGATGAGCCTACGTCTGCTCTCGACCCGATTGCGACCCACAAAATCGAAGAGTTGATGGAAGAGCTGAAAAAGAACTACACCATCGTTATCGTTACCCACTCGATGCAGCAAGCGCGTCGTATCTCTGACCGTACCGCCTTCTTCCTGATGGGAGAGCTGGTGGAACATGATGCGACCGATGTGATCTTCAGTGATCCGCAAGATGACCGCACGAAAGGTTACGTTAATGGTGATTTCGGTTAAGCCTTACTGGCATAACACTATAACTATAAGCGATGGTAACTTTTGCCCCTCATTGAGGGGCTTTTTTCTGTCTGCTATCTGGCTTTGTACTAAGCCAGATAGCAGATAGGTAAATGCTTAAAGTATCGAACGGTTCTGTGCTGAAAAGCGAACAGCAATATGGCGTTAAGAGAGCTAAAATTGAACGGAAGGCATCGGATGATGGTTTTATCATCGCCGATTCGCCAAATGATGATTCCCGTGAAAGTGTGACTATGATGGGCTCAGATCTAAACGTGATTTATGCGTCGCACAAGTAAGCCAAGTAACGTGTTTAAAACGTTGGCTCTCTGGACTGCGACTTTCTCGCTGACGCCGTCTGCGTTTGCGTCTGGCGCTGCTGACAGCCTGCGGAGTGACAATCTCACCTTCACTTGCCAGCACACAGCGCAGCAGGTTATTTTGCAAGTTCAGACGTCACCGGCGTTTGACGGTACCCTGTTACTCAGTGGTCAAAAGGCTGATCAGAGTCGCTATCAGTTTCAGGGGAAAACGTCCGTTACTTTTAGCTACAGTTTGGCTCAATTACCGGTCCGGATGCAGATCCTGCAACGGGAGACGCGGAGCACATTTGTCTGGATTGATACCGACTGTTACGTGTCCGTACAAGATCAGTGACGGGTACCGCTGAATTTCATTTCATACATACTTTTGTCTGCCACTGACACCAACTGGTTAATGTCTTTAGAGTCGTCGGGGAAGCAGGCGAATCCAACGCTGGTTGACAGCTTCACGCGGCTCATTCTGCCTACTGTGACCGGCTTTTCAAAACAGGAATAAATGGCGCTTAAGGTCTGTTCGGTTTCGTCAATGGCCGGAGAGATAATCGCAAATTCGTCACCGCCCATACGAAAAACTTCAAACCCCAACAAGGTTTGTTGCATCCGCAGACGGTGTGAAATGCGTTTAAGCACATCATCACCGGTTTGATGGCCATAGGTATCGTTGACCGCTTTGAAGCCGTTGAGATCGAGGAGATAGAGGCAAAACGGGCCACTGCTGGTCTCTTTCTCCAGAGCTTTGAACATTGATAAGCGGTTTGGGATGCCCGTTAAGGCATCCGTCAGTGCCAGATCTTTATGGTACTGAGTTTCTTTATGCAAGATGTAACTCACTAGGCCGACGCAACAAAACAGCAGCGCCATCAACATATATTGTGTTTGTGCCAGTGCATTGGCTTGCGCACGCTGATGTTCGTACAGTGGACTGCTGAGTCGAAAGTTCTGGTTCACGTAATGCAGCATGCTGATGTACAGGTTTTTGAATTCGGCGGTGAGCTCGGTGGCATCTTGCGCAGTTTTGAGGTGAATCAGTTTTGTTTCCAGGGCCTGGAAATTATTGAACATCGCGGTAAAAAAATCCGTCGTGCCTTCGATGGACATAAAATTTCCGGCTTCCGGACTCGACAACAGCAGATCAAAGCGGCTCCAGGCCAATTCGTACTGCAACAAGGTGTGTTGCATCTGCTGTTCTGATTGCAAAGAGTAGGGGAGCGCTGAGACCAGTTCGGCGAATTCTTTGTTGAGTTGGAACATGAACCAGGTGGCTTCGGATTGTTGATCTGTGTAGGAGCGGGCGAGATCCCGGGTGGCGGATAGCAGGTACAGGTTGGCGATGATCAGCAGTCCCGTCAGTACGAAAAGTAACGTTTTAGCCCGATAGGCGAATGGAGAGAGTGGATGGCGCTTTACATTATTTTTCATATTTTCTATGGACGATAATCTCTTTTATCTGCCAGACCATTTTGGTCTGGAACACCTCACTGCCTGTCTCCGGATACTTGTCCACATTGAAGAGCAGCCAGTATGGCCCTTTGTGCCGGACTTTCATGGGTTTACCATCCTGATAATAGGCGATAATCGGATGATATTTATCGATCTCTTCAATTGTCGTGGTGGCGGCGTATTCATTCAGGCCGATGAACGACATGGCATACGCGTCGCGAACCCCCAAATAATCCAACAGCTCAGACGCCGACGTACCAGTAAACGTGTGACTGTCCGTTAACCAGGGAAGATGAGTGGTAATGTTGTCTTGGT
>NZ_WXWP01000003.1:26112-58573 GCF_009904765.1 Vibrio sp. V39_P1S14PM300 | reverse complement strand
GAAATAAACCATTTTGGTTTCCCTGAATAGTCATCAAATAATAAATCGCCACCTCAATATGGTGGTATTGGGATATTTATTCCTAAAACCTACTGGAATTAATTATCAACTTAGCAATGTCAATCTTCTGAATATCAATATTGTGCAAATATTCTCGTTGTTTTTTGACATTATCGCTCGGAAATAATGAGTACGGTGTTCTTTTATTTTTATAACGATGTGTAAAAGGAACGGGTGATGAATTATCAGGTGACCCAACTCAGTCCGTTTGGCGTCAAAATTGAGGCGGCCCAGGCAGGCCTACCCGTCAGCGTGGTGCCAATTTCGCTGTTGCGTGAACTGTTTATTGAGCATCAGCTGGTATTGCTGCGCGGTTTTAAAGCATTCGATCAAGCCGAGCAGTTTGCCGATTATTGTGAGCTGTGGGGCGAGATCTGCCTCTGGCCGTTTGGCAAGGTGCTGGATCTCGTCCAGCAAGCGCAGCCGGCTGATCACATTTTTGACAGCAGTTACATGCCGCTGCACTGGGACGGAATGTTCCGGCCTCAGGTACCGGAGTACCAGATTTTTCAATGTGTGCAGGCTCCACACGCTGGTCAGGGCGGACGGACGACTTTCACCCATACCGCCAAAGTGCTGCAGCACGCGACCGAGCAGGAACGTGCGTTGTGGCAACGGGTAACCGGGCATTATCAACGTGAAATGGAATTTTACTCCAGTCATACCGTGTCTGCGGTGATAGCCCGGCATCCTTACCGGGCGTATGAGGTGATCCGATACGCAGAGCCGCATTTTGCTGAGCGTGGCGAACTGATCAACCCGCCGGATGTGCGTTTTAGCGGCATTGAAGAGCAGCAACTGGCTGAGTTTCATCACAGCCTGCGTCAGGCTCTGTACGATCCGCGTCATTTCTATGCCCATGAGTGGTGTGGTGACGACGTGGTGATCACCGACAATTTTACCTTACTGCATGGCCGCGAGCGCTTTTTGTCCCACTCGCCGCGTCATATCCGCCGCGTTCAGGTGCTGAGCTATCCGCCGTTTGATAACCCGAATCTGGAGTCTTACCGATGAGCGACTATCACAGCGACATTCTGATCATTGGCGCCGGCCCGGTCGGACAGATGTGTCATTATCTGGCCCAGCGCTGTGGCTTGCGGTCAACCATCATCGATAAATCCGATGGTCCGCTGCAGGTCGGGCGTGCGGACGCCCTCAATGCCCGTACATTGCAACTGCTTGATATGGTGGATTTGTTTGCGCCGCTCTATCCGAAAGGCAAACCGTGCAACACCAGTTCAGTGTGGGCCGACGGGCAGTTTGTTTCGCGCCAATCACACTGGTGGACGGCGCTGCAGGGCTGTTTTTATCCCCATTTTCTGATGTTGGGACAAGCACATCTGGAGCAGTTGCTCGATGGCCTGGCGTTGGAACAGCACGCGGCGGTGTTGCGTGGTGTCTGTGTGCAGGATATTGAGCTTGACGAACAGGGCTGTGAGACTCAACTGAGTAACGGCGAACGTCTGCGCTCTCGTTACGTGATTGGCGCGGATGGGGGACGTTCGTTTGTACGACAGCATTTTGCGATTCCGTTTCAAATTGAACGGCCGCAAATTGTCTGGGCCGTGATCGATGGTGAGATTGAAACTGACTTTCCTAAGGTGCCGGAAATTATCGTGTTTCAGGCTGAAACCTCGGATGTGGCGTGGATTCCGCGCGAAGGGAAACTGGATCGTTTCTACATTCGCATGGATACCGAAGTCTTCACTCAACAAGAGGTGATCGCCCGCATCAATCGCGCCATGCACCCTCATTCGCTACGTTTTACACAGGTCGAATGGTTTTCGCAGTTCTCCGTCAAGGAGTCGGTGGCGGACCGCTACGATCATCAGCGACGCGTTTTTCTGGCGGGCGATGCCTGCCACATCCATTCGGTCAACGGGGGACAAGGGCTCAATACCGGTCTGGCGGACGCGTTTAACCTGATCTGGAAGCTGAATATGGTATTGCGTGGTCAGGCGGCTCCGGAGTTACTCGACAGTTATCAGGCCGAACGTCAGCCAGTGGCGCGCAGTGTGATTGACAGTTCCGGTGCGTTGGTGCGTGCGACCAAATATTCGGCTGGCGGTACTCACGCTGAAGATTATGTGCGCATCGTGGAGCAGCGTGCCGGCAACATCACCGGGATGGGCATCCGCTATGGTGACGAAGGTCTGAAAGGCACACGGGTGTATGACTTTGAGTTGCATTGCCCGCAGCACTCCTGCCGGCTTTATCAGTGGCTGGATTACCGCTCATTCACCTTGTTGCTGAGCGGTGACGCCGAACTGCCTTCTGAGTTGCCGCCACAGGTTCGCTGTTTGCGTGTTTACCCGCAGGCGATCGCTGATCATTACTGGAGCGACAGTCCCTATTATGCAGGGCTGGCTGTTTTGATCCGGCCCGATGGTTACATTGTTGCATCGGCACCTCTGGCTCAGGCCGCCAAGCTTCTGTCTGGTTTACCTGCTCTTTAATCGATGGCGAAGGGCACGGTGCAAACTGCCTTCGCTTTCTACAAGGAAACATTATGCTTGATCATCAACAGCAACAATGTGTGGATAACATTGCGTTTATTTTATTGGATCAGTTATTAGCACAAACCGACGCGACATTTCACGGCTATCAAACACTGAAAATGCAGATTAGCGATTGTGTCACGCAGCGTAAGCCTATTACGTTATTGTTACCTGCTTTTCCGTGTAAAACGAATAATCTGGATAAGGTATTGGGCCATCTGCCTGATCTGGGTGAATACCGGGTGTTACGCAAATTTATTCAAGCGATTCGCGATATTCAGTCGGTATATTCTTCTGGCGTCATGCTTTATATTTTTTCCGACTATCATACGTTTTCCGATTATATTCATGTCGATCTGGAGCATCATTATCGTTATTCCGATGGTCTACGTAATATGGTGGAAAATATGAACGCGAGTGACTGTGTGAAAATTATTAATTTTGAACACTTCCCTGCGTTCGATGACCTGAATGAATACCAGTATTTCAGTGGCTTAAAACAGCGTTTCGGTGATCCGGCGTACGAACAGGATTTTGCCCGCCTCAAGCAACACGACCATGCCATGCACTGCACCTATCTGGGGCTGAAAAAGTTCATGCATCAGGATCAGAAACACGTATTGGCGACGCTGAGCCACAAAGCGCGCCGTGAGCGTCTGTCTGAGATGGCCAAAGGGATGATGGTGCAAGGGCGGGCGCTGGATAACTTCCTTAATGCGTATTTCAGCCACGCCATCCGGCTCAGCATTCATGAACATCCGATGCAGGGGCACAAATATTCGTTGTTTCTGTTCGAAGAGCGGGCGTTTAAAACGCCTTGGCATACGTGCGTACTGTTTGACGCCCGGCGTGGAGAGTTTGTGATCGATACCCAGCAGCAACATCGTCAACAGGAAGGGGTCATTGTGCCTGTCACGTATCAGGGGACACTTTGGTGCCTGCTACGTTTGTACGTCAGTGATGCTGCTGACGCGCAGCTACTTGGATCGCTTCGTGCGACCTTGCAGGCAGAGCAATTCGGCCTGACACTGGAATGGCCTGATGAGATCGCACTGGCGCGCTTGCCACAGGCTCAGCTTCGCCAGTTGGCCCGTGCGTTTTCCGTGGTTCGTCTGCGCGGGGCTCGCCCGTTGTCCACGCCTGACCAGCTCGAACAGTGGTTGACGCCTAACGGAGAGTGCTTACCTGAGAAGGATGTTGCCTCGGCGCTGCAGGCGCAGTCTGCCTGGTTTGGTCTCAGTCTGCCATCGGACCATGCAGCGCGTGACTATTCGTACAGCGACACGACGCCGGATGAATGGGCATTTTGCTGCACCGAGACGAGGGCGGAAGTGGCGTTGTGGGATGCCTCGCTGGCGGCGCTGCGCCTCAATGGTGCGCAGCGTGCGACGCTGCAAACGACGCTGGTCACCTACGCCGAGGCGCGGACATACCCGCTGGTGATGCGCGTTCCTCGCTATGGCTGGAGCCTGCGCTGGAGCCCGGCGCTGGTCACAGCGGTATCGTTCTCCGGTCAGAATCTGGATAGGGAATCGGTCACGGCGAGTCTGGCTCCGGCACTCGATCGCTCGGCGGCGCATCATGTGATGACGTTGCAAAGCGGGGACGTACTACTGGTGAACAATCACACCACTTTGATCGCAAGTGCTGTCGGAACCTGCGAAGGCGTGGTGGTCCGTCAGCCGATATCGGTCAATTCCCCCTGGCAAGCGCACAATCAGCCCACGGAAAGCCGGCAGCGGCAAACCAGCCCTGTCTGACTGGATTGAAAGCAACCAAAAAAACGAGCACTGGGTGCTCGTTGTTTCTCGGTGTGAGTGATCAAAACTCGTCGATACAGCGCTGCTGATCAAAGTAATCGACGCGTCCGCGCTGGCCTTCAAATACCATTTTCACCACCATGCCACGGTCGACAAAGAAACGCAGGTCATCGCACGCAACCTGACGGCTGATTTTCTTGATTTCCACCGGTGCCCAGACGTAATCCATTGGCAGCGTGCGCGTAAACGTGATCAAGCCAGAGTCGTCCACGTTGATAAAATCGTCGTATTTTTCCAGTGCTTGTTGGGCCTGGGTGATCACAGCCTGATCCGCTGTGATGGCTGGGACGTGGCCCATGGTGGATTGACAGCCAGCCAGGATCAGACCGGCTGTGGCGCATAGAATGGCTTTTTTCATTAGATTACCCGACGTTGGTGGCAGACAATTAGTTAGCAAATCATCTGGTTATAATTAGGAAGCAAGGTATCATTTTTGGCATGAATGTTCAGGTGGTTACTGATATTTTTGTGAAATGACGGTGGTTGCGGTGTATCGCGGCCAGCAGAATTGCACCGGCACACGCCAGTTTGGGCTTGCCTTTCCGTCTCGCTATAGCACAATACCGCACCTGGCTGGATCAGATAATGGATATCACTTTCACTATGCTGCTGATTATCGACAACTACGACTCGTTCACGTACAACCTCTACCAGTATTTCTGTGAGTTGGGGGCAGAGGTGAACGTCGTACGTAACGATGAGATTGATATTGCCGGGATCGCCGCCTTAAACCCAACCCATCTGGTGATTTCACCCGGCCCCTGCACGCCGAATGAAGCTGGCATCTCGCTGGCGGCGATTGAACACTTCGCTGGCCGTCTGCCCATACTGGGGGTTTGTCTGGGTCATCAGGCCATTGCTCAGGTGTTTGGAGGTAAGGTGGTGCGGGCACGTCAGGTCATGCATGGAAAAACCTCGCCGATTTGTCATACCGGTCGCAGCGTATTTCGCGGGCTCAATAATCCACTGACCGTGACCCGTTATCACTCGCTGGTGGTTGAACGGCACAGTTTTCCGGACTGTTTTGAACTGACCGCCTGGACGGAACATGACGATGGCCGTGTCGATGAAATCATGGGCTACCAGCATGTGTCGTTGCCAATTGACGCGGTCCAGTTTCATCCTGAATCGATCAAAACCGAGCAAGGCCATCAGCTTCTGGCCAATTTTCTGGCACGCTGAGGCAGGTGTCTTTCTGACCGCGATCACTTTTCTTAACATTTCTTTCATCAAAATTGCATCTGAATAAACACTGCAAATCTATTCGCCGCACATAGTGCGTCCCCACCTGAACGCCTGCTATCACTGAGTTGGCTGGTCTGCTGAGCCAGGGCGACGGAAAAAAAGCTTCATAAAAGCGGTGAGTTGATGCATAAATAATCATGAATAGTGACTGATAACGGGCGAAAGCGGCGTGAAAAAGAACAAACCACTATTGAAATGGTTAATTAAATGTAAATACAATGCTTCCGCAGCTTAAATGCAACACAAAATATGCTTTCAAGAAATTGATGGATAACACGCTGATCTGCTTGGCATGCGGTATCAAGAGGGAATGTGTAATGACTTTGGAAAATAAAGTAGAACGCGGTTTGTTTAATGAGGTAATGGTACCTTGTTATAACCCAATGGAGATGATTCCGGTTAAAGGTGAAGGTTCACGCATCTGGGATCAGGATGGTAACGAATACATCGATTTCGCTGGCGGTATTGCTGTGAGCTGTCTGGGGCATTGTCACCCGGCGATGGTGAAGGCATTGACGGAACAGGGCAATAAACTGTGGCACCTGAGCAATGTCATGACCAACGAGCCGGCGCTGCGTCTGGCGAAAAAGCTGACTGAAGTCAGCTTTGCGGAAAAGGTCTTCTTTGCCAACTCCGGGGCTGAAGCCAACGAAGCGGCGCTGAAACTGGCCCGCCGATACGCGGCGGATGTGTTTGGCCCGGAAAAATCAGAAATCATCGCCTTCAAACAAGGTTTCCACGGTCGTACCTTTTTCACGGTTACCGTCGGCGGTCAGGAAGCGTACTCAGACGGTTTCGGTCCGAAGCCAGGCGACGTAACGCACCTACCATACAATGACGTGGCGGCGCTTCAGGCCCACATCTCGGATCGTACTTGTGCCGTGATGATGGAGCCATTACAAGGTGAAGGCGGTATCGTGCCTCCGACGCCGGAGTTTGTTCAGGCAGTACGTGAACTGTGTGACAAGCACAACGCACTGTTGATCTTTGATGAAGTGCAAACCGGTAATGGTCGTACTGGCCAGTTCTATGCTTACCAAGGGCTGGGGGTGACTCCGGATATTCTCAGCACCGCAAAATCACTTGGTGGCGGTTTCCCTATCGGTGCAATGCTGACGACCAGCAAACTGGCAGAGCACCTCAAAGTGGGCACTCACGGTTCAACTTACGGCGGCAACCCACTGGCGTGTGCGGTTGCGGAAGCGGTGGTTGATATCGTCAGTCAGCCTGACACCCTGGCGGGCGTCAAAGAGCGTGAAGCGCTTTTCCGCGACGGTTTAGCTAAAATTAATGATAAATACTCGCTGTTTAAAGAGGTTCGTGGTCAGGGCTTGCTTCTGGGCGCGGCACTCAACGATGAATGGCAAGGCCGTGCGCGTGACGTCTTGGTCGCGGCGGGCAAACAAGGATTGATGGTGTTGGTGGCTGGCGCGAATGTCGTGCGTTTTACACCATCACTCGTGATTACAAAACAAGAAATTGAAGAAGGCCTGGCACGACTGGAGAAAGCGATCGCTTCACTGGTTTAAGCCGGCTGATCGCCACATCGCTCTCATAGGATGAGGGGGTGTGGCGAATGCCTGGGGCCTAATGATTAGGCCCTGTTTGCATCTGGAGGGAATATTGATGCTAGTTGTTCGCCCTATTGCAATGTCAGACTACGATGCGCTGCACACCTGCGCGGTAGAGTCGGGTCATGGATTCACATCACTGCCGGTTAACGAAGAGCTGTTAACCAACCGCATTCAGCACTCAGAATACAGTTTCGCCAAACCGGACGTGTCCGGACCGGGGGATGAAGGCTACCTGATGGTTGGCTTTGACACCGACAGCGGCGAAGTGGCCGGGACGACCGGGATCGAAGCGTCGATCGGCTGGGATGTACCTTTCTACTCTTACCACATCAGTACCATTGTGCATTCGTCCCCGAAACTCGGGGTCAATAACGTAGTGAAACTGCTGACGTTTGGTAATAACTACACAGGTTGTTCGGAAATCTGCACCCTGTTTCTGCGTCCGCAGTTCCGTCAGGGCTTGAATGGCCGTCTGATGTCTAAGTGTCGTTTTCTGATGATGGCGGAACATCCGCATCGTTTCTCGAAGACCATTTTCGCTGAAATGCGTGGCGTGTCCGACGCCGAAGGCAACTCGCCATTCTGGCAATGGCTGCAGGAACACTTCTTCTCCATCGATTTCACGATGGCGGATTATCTGACGGGCATTGGTAAAAAAGGCTTTATTGCCGACCTGATGCCGAAGCTGCCGATTTACGTCAATCTGCTGAGCAAAGAAGCGCAGCAAGTCATTGGTCAGGTTCACGAAAACACCCGCCCGGCCCTGCGTTTGCTGGAAAAAGAAGGCTTCACCTGTCGCAACTATGTCGACATTTTTGATGCCGGTCCAACGGTTGAGTGTGACCTGCGCAATATCGAATCGGTGCGTCACTCGATTCGCGCCAAAGTAACGATTGCGGAGCATGCCAGTTCACAGGACTTTCTGATTGCCAATACGTCATTTGAAAACTTCCGTGCCACGGCGGCAAAAGCGGCGTATGACAAAGAAAGCGAAAGCGTGATTCTGGCCCCGGATGTGGCCGAAGCGCTGCACTTGGCACCGGGCGATTATGTGCGCATGCTGGTGCAATAAAAGAGAAGGATAAACAAGATGACTCAATGGATTGCTGGAGAGTGGGTCGCCGGACAAGGCGAGCCGATGCATTCTCAAAGCCCATACAATAATGAAGTGATCTGGCAGGGCGACAGTGCGACGCCTGCGCAGGTAGACGCCGCGATCAAAGCGGCGCGTCAGGCTTTCCTGAGCTGGAAAAAACTCAGCTTTGAGCAGCGTGAAGCGATTGTGCTGGCGTTTGCCGAGCAAGTGAAGCAACACAGCGAAGAGATTGCCGAGATCATTGCCAAAGAAACCGGCAAGCCGTTGTGGGAAACGCGCACTGAAGCGGCGGCTATGGCCGGCAAAATCGCGATCTCGATCCGCGCTTATCATGATCGCACCGGTGAAGCGGCTCGTGAAGCGAACGGTAACCAGATTGTGCTGCGTCACCGTCCATTGGGTGTGATGGCGGTCTTTGGGCCGTACAACTTCCCGGGTCACCTGCCAAATGGTCACATCGTGCCGGCATTGCTGGCGGGGAATACGGTGGTATTTAAACCGTCAGAGCAAACGCCGCTGACCGGTGAATTTGCCGTCAAGCTGTGGGAAAAAGCCGGCTTGCCTGCGGGCGTCATTAACCTGGTGCAGGGCGCGAAAGAAACCGGCATTGCGCTGGCGGATGCCAAAGGCATCGATGGCCTGCTGTTTACCGGCAGTGCCAATACTGGTCACTTGCTGCATCGTCAGTTTGCAGGCCAGCCTGGTAAGATGTTAGCGCTGGAGATGGGTGGCAACAACCCAATGGTGATTTCCGAGCACTACGGCGATCTGGACGCGACGGTGTACACCATCATTCAATCGGCGTTCATCAGTGCCGGTCAGCGTTGTACCTGTGCTCGTCGCCTCTACGTCCCGGTGGGAGAGAAAGGCGATGCGCTGATTGCCCGTTTGGTTGACGCAACCAAGAACATTCGTATCGATCAGCCGTTTGCCGAGCCGGCACCGTTCATGGGGCCGCAGATTTCTCAGGCTGCGGCAAAAGTGATCCTGGACGCGCAGGCGAACTTACAATCGCTGGGCGGAGAAAGCCTGCTGGAAGCCACGCCGGGTGAAGCAGCGTTCGTCTCGCCAGGCATCATTGACGTCACTCACATCGCTGAGCTGCCGGATGAAGAGTACTTTGGCCCATTGCTGCAGGTGGTGCGCTACGCCACGCTGGAAAGCGCGGTTGAGATGGCTAACGATACCCGTTTCGGTTTATCGGCTGGCCTGGTGTCGACCGATGACGGCGAATGGGACTACTTTGTGGAGCACATCCGCGCCGGTATCGTGAACCGCAACCGTCAACTGACGGGCGCTAGCGGTGACGCGCCGTTTGGTGGTCCGGGCGCTTCAGGCAACTTACGTCCAAGCGCTTACTACGCCGCCGATTACTGCGCATACCCAATGGCATCAATGGAAGGTGGGGAAACGATCCTGCCGGCCACTCTGAGCCCGGGTTTAGAACTATAACGACAGTATTACACTCAGTTTCGTCACAGGTTGAAGGCTATCTGCGCGGCATTCTGGACATGCGGTCAGGTAGCCTCCTTTCTATCTTGCCGGGCGATTAAATGGGCCGGTGAAGAGAGAGCACAATTCGATAACACGTTAACAACCCCGACAAGGAGGCGTTATGACGCCAGCTGTTTTATTTCAATCGCTGTGGAATGACTACATTCACCGCCTGTGTCCGTCCGCGGACAAAGTTCATCAACTGCTGCAGGAAGACGAGCCGTTGATCAATGATCACATAGCTCTGCGCACCTTTAATGTCGCACCACTTGGTATCGACACCCTGGCCAAACCGTTTCTGGCGCTGGGTTACACCCCGTGTGGCGACTATGTGTTTGAGAGCAAGAAGCTGGTGGCCAAGCACTATGAACACCCGGATCCGCTGCAGCCAAAAGTGTTCATCAGCGAGCTGAAAGTGGAAGAGTGCTCGCCGGCGCTACAGGCCATCGTCGCCAATCTGGTTGCGCAGGTCGATGCTGCGGCGCTGGAAGGGGAAGCGTTTTTGTACGGTGGTCGCTTGTGGCAACTGAGTTATGCGGATTACCAAACGCTGGCGAAAGAGAGCGAGTATGCCTCCTGGCTGGCTGCGCATGGCTACGGTGCGAATCACTTTACCGTCAGTGTGAATCAGCTCAAGGCGTTCGATGAAGTGCAGCAGGTCAATGATCACCTGCGACAGGCAGGCTTTACCATCAATACCTCAGGTGGCGAAGTGAAAGGCTCACCGGATGTACTGCTGGAACAATCTTCGACCATGGCAGATAAAGTCGTGGTTCAGTTTAGTGAAGGCAGTGAGATCATCCCGGGTGGCTTTTATGAATTTGCTAAGCGTTACCCGATGGCGGATGGTCAGTTGTATCCGGGTTTTGTGGCGGCTTCGGCGGATAAGATTTTCGAGAGCACCGACAGTCAGTCGTAACACGTTCGGCATGATAACAAAAAGCCACCTGACGGTGGCTTTTTCAATTTGAACGTTGTTTTCTGGCGGGAAATTAACGCGTGCCGTATACCACGATGGTTTTACCGTGGGCAGAAATCAGATTCTGCTCTTCCAGCATTTTCAGGATACGACCAACTGTTTCACGTGAACAGCCGACAATCTGACCGATCTCCTGGCGAGTGATCTTGATTTGCATGCCGTCTGGGTGGGTCATCGCATCTGGTTGTTTGGCTAGGTTCAGCAGAGTCTGAGCAATACGACCGGTAACGTCTAGGAACGCCAGGTCGCCCACTTTCTGGCTGGTGACTTGCAGACGACGAGCCATCTGGGCTGACAGGCGCATCAGGATATCCGGATTGACCTGAATCAGCTGACGGAATTTCTTGAATGAAATTTCCGCGACTTCACAAGGAGATTTCGCGCGAACCCAAGCTGTGCGCTCCTGGTCTTCTTCGAACAAACCAAGTTCACCGATAAAGTCACCTTGGTTCAGGTAAGACAGGATCATCTCCTTACCTTCTTCGTCTTTAATAAGTACAGCAACAGACCCTTTGACGATGTAGTACAAAGTCTCTGCTTTCTCGCCCGCGTGGATCAGCGTGCTTTTTGAAGGGTACTTATGAATATGACAATGTGAAAGAAACCACTCTAGTGTTGGGTCGGTTTGAGGTTTACCTAGAACCATAATATCTCACTTCCTCTGCAGGGTACGCTTGCCGCTATCCATATTTTAGCCAAGCCTGAATTTGACTTACTAGAATAAGAGCACTTTACCAATGCTGCAAGCTATCTTGTGTTTCGGTTAAGAATAGTATCCTTTTTCGAAAACGATTTCTTGATTTTAATCGTGTCCGGGTTGTGATTATTTACGCAAAAATGTGCACATGATCACGGTATGAAAAGTAATCTTGCGCGCCGTGCATTTCTAACCAATTTTTCCGGTTTCAATCAGCTGTTGCAGGATAGGCCGGACAATCAGTTCCATAGCAAAACTCATTTTTCCTCCCGGAACCACAATGGTGTTGTGGCGCGACATGAACGAGCCGTCAATCATGGCCAGCAGGTAGGGAAAGTCGACATTCTTGATGCCGCGCAGGCGGATCACCACAAAACTCTCATCCAGGCTCGGGATGCCTTTGGCATTGAGCGGGTTGGAGGTGTCGACGGTGGGGACGCGCTGGAAGTTGATGTGCGTTCGTGAAAATTGCGGCGTAATGTAATTGAGGTAGTCGTCCATTGAGCGCACGATGGAATCCATCACCGCCTCGCGCGAGTGACCACGGTCGCGGGTGTCGCGCACGAATTTCTGAATCCATTCGAGGTTGACGATTGGCACCATGCCGATCAGCAGATCCACATGTTGCGCGACGTTGGTGTCGCCGTCGACCACGCCGCCGTGCAGCCCCTCATAAAACAGCACATCGGAGTTTTCCGGCAGTTCCTGCCACGGGGTAAAGGTGCCGGGCATCTGGTTGTAGGGCACGGCTTCATCAAATGTGTGCAAGTAGCGGCGCACTTTACCGACGCCCTCATCGCCGTATTTATGGAAAAACTCTTCCAGTGCCGGGAAATCGTTGGCCTGAGGGCCGAAATAGCTGATGTGACGTCCTTGTTCACGCGCTTTACGGATTTCCACATCCATTTCCGGACGGGTAAAGCGGTGGAAACTGTCGCCCTCCACCCAGGCCGGGCGGATGTTCATCATGTTGAACATCTTGCGGAAAGCTTCCGAAGTGGTGGTCGTTCCGGCACCGGAGGAACCGGTCACCGCAATGATCGGGTGTTTTGCTGACATGACATTCCCTGTCTGTTTTGATTATGAAACCACTATATCATGGAAACGTGACAATTGTGGTGTGGCAGTTAAAGATGGCGGCGCAGCTGGATGTCCACCGTTTCGTGCAGTTCAGAGAAGACGATCACTGCTTCTCCGGACTCAAGCTGCGCTTTGACCTGGTCGACTTTGTGTTGCAGGGACGTTTCCACTTCACCGTAATCGGTGCCTTCGCGCAGTACGAATTCGCGGATCAGGTTGTCGAGTGTGTGCGCGTCAATCTGTTGCCATGGAACTATCATAAATACCTCTCTCTTTTATGATGCCGGCCTATTATGCCGTATCGCGGACACTTTCATAGTAGGCCGGTAAGGCTTCTTCCAACCAGAAATGAGGTTTCAGTGCGCTACCGCTGAGAAAGCCGACATGGCCGCCATGGTCAAACAGCCGGTAGTCAATGTTATCCGGCAGGACGAATTTCGGGATCACCGCCTCGGTCATGAAAGGGTCGTCTTTGGCGTGGATGATTTGAGTGGGAATCCGGATCTGTTTGAGACAATGGATACCTGAGCACTGCTGGTAGTAGTCGCGGGCGTCTTTAAAGCCATGCAACGGCGCTGTGATCAGATCATCGAACTCGTACAGTCGAGTGACCCGTTTGATGTGCTCATACGAGACATCCAGTTCGCCTTTCAACAGGTGGTGTTTACGCAGCGCATTGCGCTTGAGCGACGACAACAGGTACTTTTTGTAGACTTGGGAAAACCCTTGCTCGATCCGCTCTGAACAAGCGGCCAAGTCGAGTGGTGCTGAAACAATGGTCGCTGCTGAGAGGATCGGGTCGTCGTTGTAGCGCGCCAGGTAATTGGCCAGCATATTGCCGCCAAGAGAGATGCCGACGGCCACTTTCGGCTGATGCGGGAAGAGACACTGCAAGTGCTCGAGAAACAAACGCGCGTCTTCCACTTCACCGGAGTGGTAGGCGCGGGCGAGGTTATTGGGTTTGCCACTGCAGCCGCGAAAGTGCATCATCACCGCCAGCCAGCCGTCCTGAGTAAAGGCGTGCATCAGGCCATTGGCGTAAGGGCTGTAAAAGCACCCTTCCAGGCCATGAAACAGAATGAACAAGGGCTTTGTCTGCGCGGCGTCGCTCTGCCACGCCTCGCTCCAGGCCAAATCGAGAAAGTCTCCGTCTGGTGTGTCCAGCGTCTGCCAGAAGGGGTCAAATAGGGCTTTTTTGCGGATAAAGCGCGGTGCCAGTGTTTGCAGGTGTGGGTTTGTCAGTCCGGTAGCAGCGATAAATTGGGTCATAGCGTCATCAGTCCAGATTGTAGAGCGACGGTGCAGGCGCTGAAAACGCCTGAAACAAATGTTCTCCACCCAACTGACGACAGTAACGTAAAGTAAGCGGCTCTCCGAGATTGTTTTCCAGTTGCAACGCGTTAATGCAATCGACCAGATCGG
The DNA here is from genome assembly GCF_009904765.1 of Vibrio sp. V39_P1S14PM300. NCBI lineage: Bacteria > Pseudomonadati > Pseudomonadota > Gammaproteobacteria > Vibrionales > Vibrionaceae > Vibrio > Vibrio sp. V39_P1S14PM300. The sequence continues at coordinate 44,608 of NZ_WXWP01000003.1, read as the reverse complement.
ACTGCTGTTGTTTTTCGAGTTGCAGTTCAAACTGGAGTGATTCGCGATACAAGGTGTCCGGGAGATTCAGTTTCATCCGACGGCGCAGGTCGCGGAAGCTGTGCAGCAGTGTCTCGGATCGACCGAGACACTCCTCGACCTTGTGCCAGTCTTCTTCCTGAAAGGTGACGCGTTGCTCATCAAGCCATTTGAGTAGCAGGAGCAGGTTGACGTTACCGCCAAAGTTGTTTTGCAGAGCCAGGCACGCTTCTTTCACCTCACGGGTACCGTAATATTGCAGACTGAATTGCCACAATCGTTCTAGCGTCAGTGAAATGCGTACGTGCTCTTGGGTCATTGGCTATTGAACTCCTGCTCCATCTGTTCAAGGGATTCCTGCTGCGCCATCCACTCCATTTCAACGTCTTCCAGCTCGGATTTGCTGTTTGCCTGGAGTGCCAGTACTTCGGTAAGTTTAGCTTTATTTTCCGCATCATACAGTGAGGAGTCTGATAATTGCTCTTCCGCCTGTTCCAATGCAGCGCTTAACTTATCCATTTTTTGCTCCAGATTTGTCAGCGTTTTGCGAATAGGTGCGGTCTGTTTGCGAAACTCAGCTTCACGTCGCTTCTGCTCCTTTTTCGCAGCGGCGCTGTTGGTGCCCGCCTTTTCAGGCTGAGCGGCCTGCGCTTCCTTACGCTGCGCTTTTTGTTGTTCTGTCAGCCACTTGTAGTAGTCGTTGAGGTCACCATCAAATGGAGCAACCTGACGATCGTTGACTAGGTACAGATCATCGGTGGTCGCACGCAGCAGATACCGATCGTGCGAGACAATCACCATAGCGCCTTCGTAGGTCTGCAGTGCCAGGGTCAGGGCCTGGCGCATGTCAAGATCCAAGTGGTTGGTGGGTTCATCGAGCAGCAGCAGGTTGGGCTTTTGCCACACGATCAGCGCCAACACCAGGCGGGCTTTTTCACCTCCGGAGAACGGCGCGACGGGTTCCAGCGCCTTATCGCCGTGGAAGCCAAAACTGCCAAGGTAGTTGCGCAGCTCCAGCTCGTTTTTATCCGGTGCAATCTGCATCATGTGCTGCAACGGGGTTTCTTCCGGATGCAGGGTTTCGAGTTGGTGCTGGGCAAAGTACCCGATCTTCACGCCCTGTGAATAGGTCAGATCGCCACCTTGGGCAGCCAGTTCCCCCGACAACAATTTGATCAGGGTGGATTTACCGGCACCGTTACGGCCAAGCAGACCAATGCGGCTGCCCGGTACCAGATTGAGGCGGATTTTATCCAGGATCAGGTGATCACCGTAACCGGCCGAAACCTCGTCCATCATCAGGATCGGGTTGGGCAACGCGGCAGGTTGGCGAAATTCAAAACTGAACGGGTTATCAAATTGCGCAGGCAGCACTTTTTCCAGCTTCTCCAGCGCTTTAATCCGGCTCTGAGCCTGGCGTGCTTTCGAGGCTTTGTAGCGGAAGCGGTCAATGTAGCTCTGCATGTGCGCCATCTGCTTCTGCTGTTTCTCAAACATCGCCTGCTGTTGCATCAGTTTTTGCGCACGCTGATTTTCGAACGATGAATAGTTGCCGGTGTATTCGTTGAGCTGCTGATTTTCGATGTGAACGATACGACCTACAATCGGGTCGAGAAAATCGCGGTCGTGCGAGATCAGGATCAGGGTGCCCGGGTAGTTTTGTAGCCAGCGTTCCAGCCACATGACCGCATCCAGATCTAAGTGGTTGGTGGGCTCATCAAGCAACAGCAGGTCAGAGCGGCACAACAGCGCCTGCGCCAGGTTGAGGCGCATCCGCCATCCCCCGGAAAACTGGGTCAGGTTCCAGCTCATTTGATCTTGGCTAAAGCCCAGACCGTCCAGCAGCTCCGATGCCCGGGCACGGATGCTGTAGCCGCCGATGGTTTCGATTTTGCCGTGCAGTTCGGCCACCAATGTGCCGTTGTCTGCTTGCTCAGCCGCCGCCAATTGCTGTTCTAGGTCCCGGTATTCACGGTCACCATCAATGACGTACTCCAGGGCACTGCGTTCCAGCGCTGGGGTTTCCTGCGCCACCCAGGCCAGCTCCCAATGGCTCGGCATGCTGAACGAGCCAGCGTCGATCGACAGTTCGTCTTTTAACAGAGCGAACAGGGTGGACTTGCCACAACCGTTTTTGCCGACCAGGCCGACTTTATCGCCCGGATGAATCGTGGCCGAAGCCTGCTCAAGCAGCGGTTTACCGCCGCGGAGTAACTGCATGTCAGAGAAGGTAATCATAGAAACTTTTTACACCGATGGTTGAACCCCGGAATAGTAGGGGCAACGACAGTAAATGTCGATGGCAGCGCGGCCAAAGGCGATGAAATCAGAGTGTTTTGCCATTTGCGTTATGGCGGGCAAGAACGTATAACAAACTGATAACTAAACTATCCAGTGCAGTTCAGGGAATGATGGATATTACGCACAACAAGCCGCCGCCCCGCGTGTTGGTGATCTACGCCCACCCGGAGCCAGACAACTCCATTGCCAATCAGGTGATGATCAAAAAGATCACGTCGCTGGCGCACGTACGTGTGCACGATCTCTACGCCGCTTACCCCGATTTTTTTATCGATGTGCACGCCGAGCATCAATTGTTGCTGGAATACGATGTGATTGTTTTCCAGCACCCGCTGTACATGTATTCCTGCCCGGCGTTACTCAAAGAGTGGATTGACCGGGTACTGGGCAAAGGCTTTGCCTTCGGCGACGGCAGTGCACTGGCGGGGAAATACTGGCGCAGTGTGATCACCACCGGAGGCAGCGAGGAGGCGTTCAGCGAACAGGGGTACAACCGCTATCCGCTTGACCAGATCCTGCAACCGTTCGAATTGACGGCGGCCTTATGCCGCATGAACTGGATCACACCCTTGGTGCTGTATTGGTCGCGCAATGTCGGTGATCTTGAACGTTATCAGCATGCTGAGCAATACCGTCAGTGGCTGAATAATCCGCTTGGTGCCCAGGGAGGTGGCGATGGCGCTGGAGAGTGATTTTCTGCAAAGCAGCGTGGTGTTTTTGGCGGCTGCGGTGGTGGCGGTGCCGATTGCCCAGCGCATGGGGCTGGGTTCGGTACTCGGCTACCTGCTCGCAGGGGTGGCCATCGGGCCTTGGGGGCTTGGGCTGATCAGCGATGTCGAAGCCATTTTGCATTTTGCGGAACTTGGCGTGGTGTTGCTGCTGTTTCTGATTGGTCTTGAGCTGAATCCGCGCAAGCTGTGGCAGATGCGCGGGCCGATCCTCGGCATGGGCGGTGCGCAGGTGGTAGTGACCACGGCGGTGCTGAGTGCGATCGTGCATTTGCTGGGGCTTAGCTGGCAAACCAGCCTGGTGATTGGCATGGGCTTGGCACTGTCGTCAACGGCGATCGCGTTGCGGGTGATCGAAGAGCAAGGACTGGACGGTACAGAAACCGGTCAGTCGGGTTTCGCCGTATTGCTGTTTCAGGACATTGCAGTCATTCCGATGCTGGCGATCCTGCCGGTACTGGCAGGTAACACGGCCGGTGACTGGCTCGACGCGTTATGGATGCTGGGCGGAGTGCTGGCGCTGCTGGTCGGCGGCCATTTTTTGCTGCGCCCGCTGTTTCGCTATGTGGTGCTGAGTGGGGTGCGCGAGCTGTTTACCATCGCGGCACTGCTGCTGGTGATTGGGATCGCTCTGGCGATGAAACAGCTTGGCCTGTCGATGGCCCTCGGGACGTTTCTGGCTGGCGTGCTGCTGGCAGAAAGTGAGTATCGCCACGAGCTGGAAATTGCCATTGAGCCGTTCAAAGGGCTGCTGTTAGGCCTATTCTTTATTGCGGTGGGTATGGCGGTCAACCTTGGTTTGTTGATTGCGGAGCCGCTGAGCATCCTGTTGGCGGTGGTGGCGCTGGTGGTGATCAAAGGTCTGTTGCTGTACTTCCTTGCCCGCGCGGCCGGGATCCGCGCTAAAGCGCGCAGCCGGATGGCAGCGATCCTCAGTCAGGGCGGCGAGTTCGCCTTCGTGATTTTTACCGCCGCTGCGACACAAGGGTTGCTCAGCCGGGAACACACCGGGTTCCTGTTGGTGGTGGTGAGCTTGTCGATGGTGACGACGCCGCTGCTGCTGATTGCTCAGCAACACTGGTTTGCCCGTACCCTTAATCCGGCCGAAGATAGCCGGGTTCGTTCGGACGTGGTTGACAAGCAGCCGCGGGTGATCATTGCTGGTTTTGGGCGTTTTGGTCAGATTGTTGGGCGGCTGATGTACGCCAACAAAATCAAGGTAACGATTCTGGAGAGTGACGCCAGCCAAATCCACTTACTGCGTAAATACGGTTATAAAGTTTTTTATGGTGACGCGACTCAGGTAGACTTACTGCGCGCGGCTGGCGCCGAGAGTGCCGAAGCGATGATCATCTGTACCGACTCACCGGATGAAATCATGAGCATTATCGCTTTGTGTCAGCAACATTTTCCGCACTTGAAACTGCTCGCTCGCGCGCGCAGCCGGGTTGAGGCGTATCAGTTGCTCAGTCATGGTGTTGACCGCTACTCGCGAGAGACGTTTCTGGGTGCCCTGGATCTCGGCCGGCAGGCGCTGGTTGAACTCGGCATGCATCCGTATCAGGCCAAGCGTGCGGAAGCGCACTTTCGCAAGCTGGATAATGCCATGCTTAAAGAGCTGTTGCCGCAGCACAATGAAGACAAGCAATTGGCCCAGAGAGCCAAAGAAGCCCGCAAGGAACTGGAAGAGATTTTTGGCCGCGAGATGGACAACGATCGCCAGTCCCGTCATTTCTGGGAACAGGAGTAAAATAACGTGAAGCCCAAAAAAAGATTCATTGCCGGAGCAAGTTGCCCGCAATGCCAGAGCCAGGACACATTACGCTGGTGGATTGAGAACAATATCGAGCTGGTTGAGTGTGTTGAGTGTGATTATCACGACCAGCGCAAACCGCAGACCGTGGAAAAAAGCCAGCACGCTGCTCAAGAGATGATCGGGATTTTTAAGCCGGATTGATTGTGTTTCTATAAATCATCCCCATAATACGGGGGTAATCAGATTTACCTTTTGGGCACAGCCCAATCCAACGCTCTGGAGCACTTATGAAGATTGAAAAGAACGTAGTGGTTAGCCTGGCTTACCAGGTCAAACTGGAAGATGGCGTAGTTGTTGATCAGTCAACAACCGAGGCTCCACTGGATTACCTGCACGGTCACAACAACCTGATCACTGGTCTGGAACGTGAACTGGAAGGCAAAGCGGCAGGCGATAAGTTCTCAGTCACTGTGTCTCCAGACGACGCGTACGGCGATCACAACGATGCACTGGTACAGCGCGTACCGGCCGAAGTCTTCCAGGGTGTGGATCAAATCGAAGTTGGCATGCGTTTCCTGGCAGACACCGATCAGGGACCAATCCCGGTTGAAGTCACTGAAGTGGATGGCGACGAAGTGGTGGTTGATGGCAACCACATGCTGGCTGGTCAAACTCTGACGTTCGACGTAGAAGTCGTGGCGACGCGCGCAGCAACAGAAGATGAAATCGAGCACGGTCATATCCACCAGGAAGGCGGTTGTTGTGGTGGTCACGACCATGACCACGATCATGATCACGACCACGGTGACGGCGGTTGTTGCGGTGGCGGTAGCTGCGGTTCACACTAAGTCTTAGCCAGTCGGCGGCATGCCGCCAGACCAGTTACATGAGCGCAAAGCGATGCAGATCGGTTTGCGCTTTTTGTTGGCCGGGAGTAACTTGGGAGCCACCCTATAAGTACACGCTGGGCATGTTTCGCCCGCGATGATAAGGAATGAACATGAGTCAACCTTTTGCGATCGCCATTCATGGCGGTGCCGGAACCATACTGTCTCAGCAGATGAGTGAAACGTTGAAAGCGCAGATCCTGACGGATTTGGAGCGAGCTGTGCGGGCTGGTCATACGCTATTGGCTCAGGGGAGTGATGCGCTTGATGCGGTGGTGGCGGCGGTCCGGGTGTTGGAAGATTCGCCCCACTTTAATGCGGGAAAAGGCTCAGTTCTGACCCACAAAGAGATGGTAGAGATGGACGCATCGGTGATGCACGGTCGCCAGCGAGACGCCGGCGCTGTAGCTGGCGTGCGGCATATCCGTAATCCGATTGAGTTGGCGAAAGATGTGATGCAGCGGAGCGAACACGTGTTGCTGATCGGTGAGGGGGCGGAAGAGTTTGCGTTTGAGGTCGGCCACGCGTTTACCGAGCAGGATTATTTTTACACCGACCGGCGCTACGAACAGTTGCAATCGATGAAAGAGAAAGGTCTGTTTGCACTGTCGGAATCACGCTATCCCGACGATCGCAAGCACGGTACCGTGGGCGCGGTGGCCTTGGATCAGCACGGGAACCTTGCCGCAGCCACCAGTACCGGTGGCATTACCAATAAGCAATATGGCCGGGTTGGCGATTCGGCGCTGATTGGCGCGGGGACCTTTGCTGAAAACGGCAATGTCGCGGTATCCACCACGGGGATGGGTGAGTACTTTATTCGCCAGACCGTAGCGGGGGATGTGGCAGCGCGCATGCGTTACCTGAAGGAAGATCTCCATACCGCTTGCGAACACGTTATTCAGGGCGAGCTGAAGCAGATCGGTGGCGAAGGCGGGTTGATCGCTATTGACGCACAAGGAGAACTCCATTTTGCGATGAACAGTTCCGGCATGTACCGGGCTGGGATCGATCGCGATGGCCAGCTCAGCGTCAAAATCTATGCGCACGAGTAGCCAGGTGGCCACTGTCTAACTTAGTGCTATCCATCAATGAGTTATCTGGCGCTCTCCCCGGCGTGACCAAAAAATGACTGCATACGTACGGATTCAGTGCTAGAATCCATTTTTAACTAGCAATCAGACTTGGAAAGATGGGAAATAACGTAGTCGTTCTAGGCACCCAATGGGGTGACGAAGGTAAAGGTAAAATCGTAGACCTTTTAACTGAAGATGCAAAATACGTGGTTCGCTACCAAGGCGGTCACAACGCAGGTCACACTTTGGTCATTGACGGTGAAAAAACCGTTCTTCACTTAATTCCGTCAGGTATCCTTCGCGATAACGTCAAATGTATTATCGGTAACGGTGTCGTTCTGTCACCTGAAGCCCTTCTTAAAGAAATGAAGCCTCTTGAAGAGCGCGGCATCCCGGTCCGTGAGCGTCTTTTCATTTCTGAAGCTTGTCCTCTTATTCTGCCTTACCACATCGCGCTAGACCAAGCTCGCGAAATCGCTCGTGGTAAGAAAGCGATCGGCACGACTGGTCGTGGTATCGGTCCGGCCTACGAAGATAAAGTTGCCCGTCGCGGTCTGCGCGTTGGTGACTTGTTCGATATGGACGCGTTCGCAGAAAAACTCAAAGAAGTGATGGAATTCCATAACTTCCAGCTGGTGAACTTCTACAAAGCCGAAGCGGTGAGCTACGAAGATGTGCTGGAGCAGGCGAAAGGCTTTGCTGAGTTGTTGACCTCTATGGTGATTGACGTGACTGACGAGCTGGATGCAGCACGTAAACGCGGCGACAAGATCATGTTTGAAGGGGCTCAGGGTACGCTGCTGGATATCGACCACGGTACTTACCCATATGTGACCTCGTCGAACACCACTGCGGGTGGGGTTGCGGCTGGCTCAGGTTTTGGTCCTCGTCACATCGGTTATATCCTGGGTATCGCGAAAGCGTACTGTACTCGCGTAGGTGCGGGGCCATTCCCGACTGAACTGTACGATGGCCAGGATAAGCAAGATCCTATCGGTAAACACCTGGGTACTGTGGGTCACGAATTCGGGGCCACCACGGGGCGTCTGCGTCGTACGGGTTGGTTCGATGCTGTAGCGATGCGCCGTGCAATCCAAATCAACTCAGTGACGGGTTTCTGTCTGACCAAACTGGACGTTCTGGATGGTCTGGAAGAGCTGAAGATCTGTACCGGTTACAAGATGAAAGACGGTTCGGTGATGGAAGTGTCGCCAATGGCGGCGGAAGCTTTCGAGAAGGCGACGCCAATCTACGAAACCATGCCGGGTTGGTCTGAAAACACCTTTGGTGCTAAGTCTCTGGACGCGCTACCACAAGCTGCGCTGAACTACATCAAACGTATCGAAGAGCTGACGGGTGTGCCTGTTGACATTATTTCAACCGGCCCGGATCGCAACGAAACCATCATTAAGGTTCACCCATTCGAATCTTAATCGGCTTGCGCCACAGCTTCACAAAACCGGCCCTTCGGCCGGTTTTTTTCTGCCCGTCGACTGCTCATCTTTTATACTGATATGGCAAGCTTTTGCCTGTCGTGGCAAATTTTGTCTAAAGTCTGCCGGCGGCTTGCCGATAGGATTAACAAGTCCTCGCCGAATGGGTGAGAAAACTGAGTTTGCTGGTGTGGCCGTGAGCGGTGCATCAACGTGTGGATAGAGTGCGAGTATGAAGCTGCGACAAGTGGCTGCATCACTGGTGCTGGTATTGACCACTTCGCTGGCCAAAGCGGCCCCGAGTGTAGCGGATGTGGGCGAACCGGTGCCGATTTACAGTGAAGCAGAGCTGATAAAATTGGTTGAGCAGAATCAACATCTGGAGCGGATCAAAGCCGACAACTGCCAGCTGGTGGAAGACATTGTCGCGCGTGCTACCCGGATTAATCTGCCGTCCTACGAATTCCTGTATGGTGACATGCTGGCGTGGGGCGTGTGCGTCGATCAGGATGTTGAACTTGGCCTCTATTACATGGAAAGTGCCGCGCATCAAGGGTTGCCAGCGGCACTGGAGCAACTGGGCCGTTACTACTCGCGCGGTACACTGGTGCAGCAGGATAAAGAGCGCGCGATTCCATATTTGCGTGAAGCGGCCGCGATGGGTAATCTCAACGCCCGCATTCTGCTGGCCGAACTGCTGCTGCGGGATTACGGCAGCCCACTCGATTATGAAGACGCTTATCGCTGGCTGTACAACTCAGTGTCAGCGGACAAGCGTACCCACCGTCGCATCGCTATGCTGCGTCAGGGGCTGGAACTGCGTATGCCGGACAACATCATTGCCCGGGCGAAACGCCGCGAAACCTTCTGGTAACGCACTCTGGCCTGCCACTGATAAAACGTCCGTGTTTTGATACGGGCGTTTTTTTATTCTTTTTATATGCTTAACTGTAGGTTAACGAGCGAGTCAGATATACTAGCTCATATCCTTCCTTGCTTAATTAGGCGTGCCGATGTCAGACAATACCCATAACGATCCTTTTGCTGAGCGTGAATCGCAAAACTACGATAACCCGATCCCCAGCCGGGAGTTCATTCTCGACTTCCTCAAAAGCGCCGGTGTGCCGATGAACCGCAACGATCTGTTCGAGGCGCTGCATTTGAGCGGTGAAGAGCAGTATGAAGGGTTGCGTCGCCGTTTGCGTGCAATGGAACGTGATGGGCAGTTGGTGTTTACCCGCCGCCAGTGTTACGCCTTGCCGGAAAAACTCGAAATGATCAAAGGGTATGTGATCGGTCATAAAGACGGTCACGGCTGGGTGCGTCCGGAAGGCAGCCTGAATAAAGACGATGACATCCTGTTGCCGCATCATCAGATGCGTACGCTGATCCACGGTGATTACGTGCTGGTGCAGCCGACAGACAGCAGTAAGCGAGGCCGCAGGGAAGGGCGTCTGGTGCGTGTCTTGGAAGAACGCACCACGCAAATTGTCGGACGCTTTTTCCTCGAATATGGCTACTCGTACGTGGTGCCGGATGATTCGCGCATCAGCCAGGACATTCTGATCCCGAATGAACACAAAGCCGGCGCACGCATGGGGAATGTCGTCGTGGTTGAAATCACCGATCGCGGGGCGCGCAGTCGTGGTATGACAGGCAAAGTGGTGGAAGTGCTGGGCGAGAACATGGCGCCGGGAATGGAAACGCAAATTGCCATTCGCACCCACCAGATCCCGCACGAGTGGCCACAAGAGGTCGAAAAGCAGATCGCCGGCCTGGGCGAAGAGGTGCCGGAAGAGGCGAAAGCCGGTCGGGTTGATCTGCGAGAATTGCCACTGGTCACCATCGACGGCGAAGACGCACGAGATTTCGATGACGCGGTCTATTGTGAAGCAAAAAAAAGCGGAGGCTGGCGTTTGTGGGTGGCGATTGCGGATGTGAGTTACTACGTCCGTCCGGATTCGGCTCTGGATAAAGAAGCCATCAATCGCGGCAATTCGGTGTATTTCCCGTCACAGGTGGTGCCAATGCTGCCGGAAGTGCTGTCTAACGGACTGTGCTCGCTTAACCCACAAGTTGATCGCCTATGTATGGTGTGTGAAATGACCATTTCAGACAGTGGTAAGCTGTCGGGTTATCGTCATTACGAAGCCGTGATGAATTCGCACGCACGCCTGACCTACACCAAAGTCGGTGCGATTTTGGATGGCGATGAAGAGCTGCGGGAGCGTTATCAGCCTCTGGTGCCGCACTTAGAAGAGTTGCACAAAATGTATAAGGTGCTTAAACACGCCCGCGATCAGCGCGGGGCGATTGAGTTTGAGACCGTCGAAACCAAATTTATCTTCAATGCGGAGCGCAAGATTGACCGGATTGAACCTGTGATTCGCAATGATGCGCACAAGATCATTGAAGAGTGCATGATCATGGCTAACATCGCATCGGCGTCGCTGGTGGAAAAAGCCAAAGAGCCGGCGCTGTACCGGATTCACGAAACGCCAGGGGAAGAGCGTTTACAGGGCTTCCGGGATTTTCTCGGCGAGTTGGGGCTGAATCTGGCGGGCGGGCTTGAACCGTCACCGACCGATTACGCCAACCTGGTCAAACAGATCGGTGAACGTCAGGACAAAGAGCTGATCCAGACCATGCTGCTGCGATCGATGAAGCAAGCGGTCTACAACGCCGACAATGCTGGTCACTTTGGTTTGGCGCTGAAGCGCTATGCCCACTTCACTTCACCGATCCGTCGCTATCCGGACTTGTTACTGCATCGCGCGATCAAATATTTGATTGCCAAACACGAAGGCCGCAATCAGGATCGCTGGACGCCAACTGGCGGTTTCCATTACTCGTTTGACGATATGGATTTCTACGGTGAGCAGTGTTCGATGACCGAGCGCCGTGCCGATGACGCGACCCGCGAAGTCTCAGACTGGCTGAAATGTGAATACATGCAAGACCATGTCGGTGAAGAGCTGGATGGGGTGATTGCCAATGTGACCGGTTTTGGCTTCTTTGTCCGTCTGACCGAGCTGCACATTGATGGACTGGTGCACATATCCACTCTGGCCAACGATTACTACCAGTTTGATCCGATTGGCCAGCGTCTGATTGGTGAAAGTTTTGGTGCCATCTATCGCCTTGGTGATGCGGTCAAAGTGAAAGTATTGTCGGTCAATCTGAATGATCGCCAAATTGACTTTGAATTAGTCGAAACAAGTCGTAAGCTACGCGGCAAAGGCAAAACCGCCAAAAAACGAGTGGCGGAAGCGCAGAAAAAAGCCAAGAGCAAAAAGCGCGCATCGGTCAAAGCCCATGCGCCAGGGCAGAAAGCCAAGCCCCTGGTAGAGCCGACCGTTCGTCCGGACGGTGAGCGTATCGAGAGTGATAAGCCGAAAAAGGCCAAAAAGGACAAAGCGCGCCATAAAAAGTCGCGGAGCAAGGGCAAAAAAGCCCAGGCGAAAAAGTAACAATTAGGTTAACTGATGAGTAATGAATTTATTTACGGTATCCATGCGGTCAAAGCCGTACTGGAACGTGAGCCGGAACGTTTCATTGAAGCGTTCGTACTGAAAGGGCGTCAGGACGACCGTCTGCTGCCCATTCTGAATCAACTGCAACACATCGGTGTGTCGATTCAGATCATGGGACGCAAAGCGCTGGATGATAAAGCGCATGGTGCCAATCATCAGGGCGTGATCGCCCGGGTGAAACCGGCCAAGCAGCTGAACGAACACGATCTGGAAACCATCGTGGCGCAACACGACGCGCCTTTGTTGTTGGTTCTTGATGGCGTGACTGATCCGCACAACCTCGGCGCTTGTCTGCGTAACGCAGATGCAGCCGGAGTGGCCGCAGTGATCGTGCCGAAAGACAAATCGGCGGCGATGAATGCCACGGTCAGCAAAGTGGCGTGCGGCGCAGCCGAAACCGTGCCTCTCGTGCGGGTCACCAACCTGGCGCGCACCATGCGTGCATTGCAGGAGCAGGGCGTGTGGTTTGTCGGCACGGCGGGCGAAGCCACTCACGACATTTACCAGGCTAAGTTGACGGGTCCTCTGGCGATTGTGATGGGCGCGGAAGGGGATGGCATGCGTCGTTTGACCCGCGAAACCTGTGATGACCTGATCAAAATCCCGATGGCAGGCAGTGTCTCAAGCCTTAACGTGTCAGTGGCATCCGGCATCTGTTTGTTTGAAGCGGTGCGTCAACGCCTCAGCATATGATGAGCGAGTGATAGCCCCCAAAGCGCAGCGGTAAACACCGCTGCGTTTTTGTTTCTGCGGCTTTGCTGTAGACCGCATTCGGGGGGCAATTTATGCGTTTATTTTTCCAGCAGCGCTTGCATGTCAAACTGTGATCTGTATAATGCAGCGCACTGGTTAAGCCAGTTGTGAACCAATGAGCAGCGAGGAGCTGACTGATCACTATGATTTGTCAGGTAATGTATACTCAGCTTATGTTCGCGGTTAATACAATTAGCTCCTCTACTTCGGTAGACACAGTTAATCGAAAATTAACTGACAATGCTTCCTAATTTTGGAGGCTACGGTTTCACATAAATCAATCGGCATTCTCTCGTCTTGACGAGTTTGAGTGGCGATATTGTTTGTGTAATTTATAACTATTGGAGCTCTGTCTCATGCAGAACCAACGTATTCGTATCCGCCTGAAAGCTTTCGATTACAAACTGATCGACGCTTCTACTGCGGAAATCGTTGAAACAGCTAAGCGCACCGGCGCACAGGTTCGTGGTCCAATCCCACTGCCTACTCGTAAAGAGCGTTTCACAGTTCTTATCTCTCCACACGTTAACAAAGATGCTCGTGATCAGTACGAAATCCGTACTCACAAACGTCTAATCGACATCGTTGAGCCAACAGACAAAACTGTTGATGCTCTGATGCGTCTAGACCTTGCTGCGGGCGTTGACGTACAAATTAGCCTAGGTTAAGGGAGATTAGAAGAATGATTGGTCTAATCGGTCGTAAAGTGGGCATGACCCGCGTATTTACTGAAGAAGGCGTTTCTATCCCAGTAACAGTTGTTGAAGTTGAAGCGAACCGCGTTACTCAAGTTAAATCTCTTGAGTCTGACGGCTACGCAGCAATTCAGGTTACTGCTGGCGCTAAGAAAGCTAACCGTGTTACTAAACCAGAAGCTGGTCACTTTGCAAAAGCAGGTGTTGAAGCTGGTCGCGGTCTTTGGGAATTCCGTTTGGAAAACGGTGAAGAGTTTGAAGTTGGTGCTGAACTGACTGTTGAACTGTTCAACGAAACTAAGAAAGTAGACGTTACTGGTACATCTAAGGGTAAAGGTTTCCAAGGCGCTGTTAAGCGTTGGAACTTCCGCACTCAAGATATGACTCACGGTAACTCATTGTCTCACCGTGCTCCTGGTTCTATCGGTCAATGTCAGACTCCAGGTCGCGTATTTAAAGGCAAGAAAATGGCAGGTCACATGGGTGCTGAGCGTGTAACGACTCAAAACCTGGAGATCGTACGTGTTGACGCTGAGCGCAACCTGCTTCTTATCAAAGGTGCAGTCCCTGGCTCAACTGGCGGTAACGTGATCGTCAAACCAGCTGTTAAAGCATAACGTCTAGGAGTAAGTAATGGAATTGATGGTTAAAGGTGCTGATGCACTAACTGTTTCCGAAACTACTTTCGGACGTGAGTTCAACGAAGCTCTTGTACACCAAGTAGTTGTTGCGTACGCATCAGGTGCTCGTCAAGGTACTCGTGCTCAAAAAACACGTTCAGAAGTTTCTGGCGGTGGCGCTAAGCCATGGCGTCAAAAAGGTACTGGCCGTGCACGTGCTGGTACAATCCGTAGCCCAATCTGGCGTACAGGTGGTGTTACTTTTGCTGCGAAACCACAAGATCACAGCGTTAAAGTAAACAAGAAAATGTACCGTGGTGCTATGAAGAGCATTCTTTCTGAGCTGGTTCGTCAAGAGCGTCTGATCGTTGTTGATAACTTCTCAGTTGAAGCGCCAAAAACTAAAGAGCTGGTAGCTAAGCTGAAAGAGCTTGAGCTAACGGACGCTCTAATCGTGACTAGCGAAGTAGATGAGAATCTATTCCTAGCTGCTCGTAACCTATACAAAGTTGACGCACGTGACGTTGCTGGTATCGACCCAGTTTCACTGATCGCGTTCGACAAAGTTGTAATGACTGCTGAAGCAGTTAAGCAAGTTGAGGAGATGCTAGCATGATTTCTGAAGAGCGTATCCTAAAAGTTCTACGTGCACCGCACATCTCTGAAAAAGCAACTATGGCTGCTGAGAAAGCGAACACTATCGTTTTCAAAGTAGCAAAAGATGCAACTAAAAAAGAGATCAAAGCAGCTGTAGAAAAGCTATTTGAAGTTGAAGTTAAGTCTGTAAATACTCTTATCACTAAGGGTAAGACCAAACGTCAAGGTCTACGCCAAGGTCGTCGTTCAGACGTGAAAAAAGCGTACGTTACTTTGAAAGAAGGTCAAGATCTTGACTTCGTTGGCGGCGCGGAATAACAGGAGTAGTTGAGAAATGGCTATTGTTAAATGTAAGCCGACTTCGGCTGGTCGTCGTCACGTTGTTAAAGTTGTTAACGCTGACCTGCACAAAGGTAAGCCTTACGCACCTCTTCTAGAGAAAAACTCTAAGAACGGCGGTCGTAACAACAACGGTCGTATCACAGTACGTCACATCGGCGGTGGTCACAAACACCACTACCGTGTAATTGACTTTAAACGTACTAAAGACGGTATCCCAGCGAAAGTTGAGCGTCTAGAATACGATCCAAACCGTAGCGCAAACATTGCTCTGGTTCTTTACAAAGACGGTGAGCGTCGTTACATCATTGCACCTAAAGGCATCCAAGCTGGTGATATGATCCAGTCTGGTGTTGATGCGCCTATCAAAGCAGGTAACACTCTGCCAATGCGCAACATCCCAGTAGGTTCAACTGTACACTGTGTTGAACTGAAGCCTGGTAAAGGTGCACAGCTAGCTCGTTCGGCTGGTGCTTACGCTCAAATCGTTGCTCGCGACGGTGCGTACGTAACTATCCGTCTACGTTCTGGCGAAATGCGCAAAGTTCTTGCTGAAGGCCGTGCAACAATCGGTGAAGTAGGTAACTCTGAGCACATGCTACGTGAACTGGGTAAAGCGGGTGCAAACCGCTGGCGCGGTGTTCGTCCAACCGTTCGCGGTGTGGTAATGAACCCGGTTGACCACCCACACGGTGGTGGTGAAGGCCGTACTTCTGGTGGTCGTCACCCAGTATCTCCTTGGGGTATGCCAACTAAAGGCTTCAAGACCCGTAAGAACAAACGCACTGACAAGTACATCGTACGTCGTCGTAACAAGTAATCTATATAAGAGGATAAGCCATGCCACGTTCTCTCAAGAAAGGTCCATTTATTGACCTACACTTGCTGAAGAAGGTAGAGAAAGCGGTGGAAAGCGGAGACAAAAAGCCTATTAAGACTTGGTCCCGTCGCTCAATGATCATTCCAACAATGATCGGTTTGACCATCGCTGTCCATAATGGTCGTCAGCACGTTCCAGTATTCGTAACTGAAGAAATGATCGGTCACAAACTGGGCGAATTCGCACCAACTCGTACTTACCGCGGTCACGCTGCGGATAAGAAAGCTAAGAAGCGTTAAGGAGTAGATGATGGAAGCAGTAGCTAAACATAACTTTGCTCGCATTTCGCCTCAGAAAGCTCGCTTAGTTGCAGATCAAATTCGTGGTAAATCAGTTGACCAAGCTCTGGAAATTCTGACGTTCAGCAACAAAAAAGCTGCTGAACTGATCAAGAAAGTTCTTGAGTCAGCTATCGCGAACGCGGAGCACAACGAAGGTGCAGATATCGACGATCTATCAGTCGCTAAAATCTTCGTAGATGAAGGCCCAACCATGAAGCGTATTATGCCTCGTGCAAAAGGTCGTGCGGATCGTATCTTGAAGCGTTCAAGCCACATCACTGTAGTTGTTGCAGATCGCTAAGAGACTAGGAGAGTAAGCAATGGGTCAAAAAGTACATCCAAATGGTATTCGTCTAGGCATCGTTAAGCCTTGGAATGCTACATGGTTTGCTAACACCAAAGATTTCGCTGACAACCTAGACGGCGACTTCAAGGTACGTCAGTTCCTAACTAAGGAACTACAAAAAGCGTCTCTGTCACGCATCGTTATCGAACGTCCTGCTAAGAGCATCCGTGTGACTATTCACACTGCTCGTCCAGGCGTTGTTATCGGTAAGAAAGGCGAAGACGTTGAGAAACTACGCGCAGCTGTAGCAAAAATCGCAGGTGTACCAGCGCAAATTAACATCGCTGAAGTACGTAAACCTGAGCTAGATGCACAGCTTGTTGGCGACAGCATCGCGTCTCAGCTAGAGCGTCGTGTTATGTTCCGTCGTGCGATGAAGCGCGCGGTACAAAACGCTATGCGTCTAGGTGCTAAAGGCATCAAAGTGGAAGTAAGCGGTCGTCTAGGCGGCGCTGAAATCGCACGTTCTGAGTGGTACCGTGAAGGCCGTGTGCCTCTACACACTCTACGTGCTGACATTGATTACGCAACTTCTTCGGCTCACACTCAATACGGTGTGATCGGCATTAAAGTTTGGATCTTCAAAGGTGAGATCCTAGGCGGTATGCCAGCAGCTAACGCTGTAGAGCCTAAAGGCGATAAGCCTAAGAAGCAGCGCAAAGGCCGTAAGTAAGGAGTCGACAGATGCTACAACCTAAACGCACTAAGTTCCGTAAGGTTCATACTGGTCGTAACCGTGGTCTGGCTAAAGGTACTGACGTAAGCTTTGGTACATTCGGCTTGAAAGCGGTAGGCCGTGGTCGTCTAACTGCTCGTCAAATCGAAGCAGCACGTCGTGCAATGACGCGTCACGTTAAGCGTCAAGGTAAAATCTGGATTCGTGTATTCCCAGACAAACCAATCACAGAAAAACCACTAGAAGTTCGTCAAGGTAAGGGTAAAGGTAACGTTGAGTACTGGGTAGCCCAAATCCAACCTGGTAAGGTTATGTACGAAATGGACGGTGTACCTGAAGAATTGGCACGTGAAGCGTTCCGCCTAGCGGCACGTAAACTGCCTTTCAAGACTACATTTGTAACTAAGCAGGTGATGTGATGAAAGCACAAGATCTACGCGAAAAGAACGTTGAAGAGCTTAACGCTGAGCTATTGAATTTGCTACGTGAACAGTTCAACCTGCGCATGCAGGCTGCGACTGGTCAACTGCAGCAGACTCATACTCTGAAAGCTGTACGCCGTGATATCGCACGTGTGAAAACTGTTTTGACTGAGAAGGCAGGCGCATAATGAGCGACAAAATTCGTACTCAACAAGGTCGTGTAGTTAGCGACAAGATGGACAAGTCTATCGTTGTTGCTATCGAGCGTTTCGTAAAGCACCCAATCTACGGTAAATACGTAAAGCGCACGACTAAAGTTCACGCACACGATGAAAGCAACGAGTGTGGCCTAGGCGACACTGTTGAAATTCGTGAGTGTCGTCCACTGTCTAAGACTAAGTCTTGGACTCTGGTACGCGTAGTAGAAAAGGCGAAGATTTAATCTCTTTTCTTCTATGAACTTAAGCGGCTCCAAAGAATTTTTGGGGCCGTTTATTTTTTGACTACCCAATCATAAAAAAGGGTGGTACAATTCGCGTCCCTTTTAAAGAGGCAGCCCGACCCGAGATGGGTCTAGTTTTAATATTTAGCGGAGCACTAACATGATCCAAATGCAAAGTATGCTGGATGCTGCTGATAACTCAGGCGCTCGCAGCGTAATGTGTATTAAGGTTCTGGGTGGCTCTCACCGTCGTTATGCACACATCGGTGACATCATCAAAGTTACTGTTAAGGAAGCAATTCCACGCGGTAAAGTTAAAAAAGGTGATGTACTGAAGGCGGTGGTAGTTCGCACCCGTAAAGGCGTACGTCGTCCAGACGGTTCTGTCATTCGCTTCGACCGTAATGCTTGTGTATTGTTGAACAACACTACTGAGCAACCAGTCGGTACACGTATCTTTGGTCCAGTGACTCGTGAACTTCGTAATGCGAAATTCATGAAGATTGTCTCACTGGCTCCAGAAGTTCTGTAAGGAGCACGCAAAGATGGCAGCTAAAATCCGTCGTAACGACGAAGTGATCGTTCTTGCCGGTAAAGATAAAGGCAAGAAAGGTAAAGTAACTAAGGTTCTAGCAACTGGTAAAGTTATCGTTGAAGGTATCAACCTTGTTAAGAAACACCAGAAACCTGTTCCTGCTCTAGGTATCCAAGGC